>PDTE01000022.1 GCA_002747135.1 Desulfobulbus propionicus
GCTGCCAATCGCGCTTGCCCGAATCTGGATAACCTGAAAGCAGTTACAGGCGTAAAGCAAGTGAAACCAGGGTGATACTTGCCCTGTGAGTAGTTACAAAACAAGAAAGTATTTGAGGTGTAAGGCCTCTTGGAAATTATTTAAAAGCACCTTTGCGTAGCGGTGTGCCAGATATAACCTGGAATAAAATGCCGTTTTGCTCTCGTTACAGGTATTCGGATAAAAAAATGTGGTACATACAGGCAGCATCATTTCGTTAAATGGTTGTTGTCAACTTTCCCCTCTTCAAATAATCAATCCACCCATGACCCCATTTCGTCCTACAGGGCCAACAGCTTCTCGGCGGCATTTTCTGAAGCGAAGTGCTCAACTGTTTGTTGCCCTGGCTGTTTGTTCACCGATCAGGCTGTCCGCTTCTCCTCATACAAGGCGCTTTCTTTCCTTTTATCACACCCATACCGGGAAAAGGCTTAATATATCCTATGCCTATGGCAAAAGGTACGATGCACTTGCCCTGGAACAGATTAAACATTATCTGCGTGATTTCAGGACAGGGGAAGAACATGGTATTGACCCTCGTCTTCTTGACATCTTGTGGAATATTCAGCAAGATATAGGCCGTGAAGGTATATTTGAAGTGATTTCCGGGTATCGCTCTCCAGCAACAAATCGAAAACTGCGTCAGCAGAGCTCCGGGGTTGCCAGGCATAGCCTTCATATGCAGGGAAGGGCGATTGATGTCCGGTTCACCGGAGCCCCAACCAAATATCTCCAGCAGAGTGCTATTACCATGAAATGCGGCGGTGTAGGTTATTACAGGCATTCTGACTTTGTTCATCTTGATACAGGGCACTTTCGCACCTGGTAGATTTTACCCTGTTTATTGCTTGATCCGGATCTCTGAGTAGTCTTTCCGTAACCAATCACGAGGGATGTACCATCCTGGTTTCACCTGCTTTACACCTGTAGCTGCTTTCAGGGTGCCCGGATTTGGGCAAGCGCGAACGCCCGTTAAAAGGGTGAGCTGGGAGCCGTTCTGATACGATTAATACACTGGCAGAACAGAATCCGGATGCAGGTGCAGGAGTCCCTGCCGGGAATTCATGCTGGCATCCATACCAAGGGGCAGGGCATAATTATCCCTGTAATGACCAGAAGGGAAATTACCCCATACAGGGCAGAGTGTATGGGCCGTCAACTCAAGGATACGCTGCCAGATATATTCCTGCGTGCGCAGATAATTCAGGGCGTCATTATCGTGGCCGGTATCAAAAGAACCGAGCAAGATGCCAGCCAGATTGTCAAATCGTCCGCTGAGCGCGAGCTGGGTGAGCATGCGGTCCAGGCGGTAGAGGGCCTCTCCGGTATCTTCCAGTAACAGAATACAGTCGTCCCAGGCACAGTCCCAGGGTGTATTGATAAGGTGGACAAGGGTGGTCAGGTTCCCGCCAATGAGTTTCCCTCTGACCTTTTCACCTTTACGTAAAATTTCAAGCTCTGGGGCCTTGATATCAGTGAGGTTCCCGGTCAGCAGGGAAAAAACCTGTTCCAGGTTGGCTGGAGACAGTCTGGCAAGGGAGGTTACAACCGGGCCGTGCACAGCTGTCATGTTACCTCGACCAGTCAGACCGCTCAGCAGCGCAGAGATGTCACTGAAGCCTATCAGCATTTTGGGGCGTTGTTGCAGCCTTTCCATGTTCAGATGAGGCAGCAGGCGCATTGAGCCAAATCCGCCCCTGATAGCCATAATTGCCTTTACCTTCTCATCTGACCATAAGGAGAGCAAACTCTTCGCCCGCTGCTCATCCCTGTCGGCAAGATAATGGCCTGAGTACTGAAATGCACCTTTGATTATGACCTGAAAGCCCATGTCCTCAATAATACGGGTACCAATGTTCAGCAGCCTTTTATCTCGTACAGGTCCTGCGGGGCAGGTCAGGCCTATGGTATCGTTTTTCCGTAAAAAGGGAGGCAATGCAGGCTTGTTAATCATTGGTGTTCAACGTATATATTTTTTGCAGACCGCTCAGGGTTAAATGAGGATCAACAGTAACGAGGCTTTGGGTGTAGGGTTTGATCAGCCCGGCCATACCGCCTGTGCCAATGACATTAACGGGTTCGTCTGCTTTGGCCAATTCCAGGCTCAGCGTATCTACCATCCGGTCAACCAGACCGCCAAAACCGTACAGCATACCGGAATGAATTGCCTGTACCGTCGATCTGCCAATAATGTTTTTCGGGGTAGCATCAATGTCCAGGCGCGGCAATTTTGCAGTTCGCGATGCCAGGGCGTCAAGTGATATGCCTATACCTGGATGAATGGTTCCACCCAGATACTCCTGACGGCTGTTCACACAGTCAAAGGTGATGGCCGTGCCAAAGTCCACCACAATAAAGGCTGTGTGAAATATGTCCCAGGCGGCAATGGAGTTAACAATACGGTCCGCCCCGATCTCGGCTGGATTGTTTAGAACAATTTTGAGACCGCCCAGGTTAAGGGAGGTGTTGACAGCAACAGGCGGTTGATCCAGGCGGGTAAAGCAGGAGGCTGCAAAGTGCAGCCAACTCGTTTCCAATAGGGGAACAACCGATGAAATGATGACACCGGTAATCTCTCCAGGGTCAATATTCGCCAGTTTAAAAAGCGTCATATAACGAATCGCCAGTTCATCAGGGGTACTGTCCTGAGCCGATTGGAGACGCCAGTTGGTGAGAAAGGTATTGTTGTGCAGCACACCGCTTACTGTGTGCGAGTTGCCGACATCAACGGTAAAAAGCATGGTCATTCTCCTCTGTCCTTGCTATAAATAGAAGGTGAGTACCAGAAAACAGGTTGCCAGATTATTGTCAACTTACCTCGCTGTCAAGGGTGCTACAATGAGAAATCCGGGCTAACAGGAGTAAATTATGTCAACTTCTTCCTATATTCAGGTACAAACAACGCTGGCAGATGAAGAGAGTGCCAGACGTATTGCCAGCGAAATAGTAAGTAGAAGGCTTGCCGCCTGTGTGCAGGTAACAGTATGTCATTCAATCTACCATTGGCAGGGTAAGATTGAGCATGACGACGAATTTCTCTGCGTCATGAAGACACGCACAGATTTTTTTCCTGAACTTTGCAGGGCGATTGAAGAGCTTCATCCTTATGAAGTGGCGGAGATAATCGCGCTTCCTCTTGTGAATGGGAGTGAAAGGTATCTCCGGTGGATAGACAAGGAATTAAGGCAGAAGCAGGCATGAGTAAAAGGAATGAACCTGTAAAACGGCGTCGACGGAAAAAAAACTTTTGCTGCAGCTGTTGCAGAAAAGAACAGCCTTTTTGCTGGAGCTGTACCTGCGGTTTTCAGATTTGTCCAGCCTGTTTTGAGGAGAACAAATGGGGCATGAGTAATGGCCCGACCTGGATATGCCCTGATTGTGAGCGGATTCATATGATGGAATAACCGTACGTAACAGCTCCCGGTTCACCCGTTTTCGGGAGATTACGACTGGCCCGGATTTCTCATGAACATGTTGTCTGATTTGAAAAGAAACACATAAAAACAGATGTAGGTGATGTCCGTAAGCAGTCTCAGGTTTCGCCAAAATGTTCACCAGAGGTCAGCTGAGGCGGTACCATCTTCGGCAGTATTCTGGCAGCACATATACAAAGGTATAATGAGTTACCAGAAACTACCGAACCTGGCACCGCCTGAGCTGATGAGAAATCCGGGCTGGCCGCAGAGAGGAGCTATAGCGGCTAATCGCGCCTGCCCGGATATGGGGGCACTGAAAGCAGTTACAGACTGGGAGCAAGTGAAACCAGGGTAACAGGTGCCCTGTGAGTAGTTACGAATAAACAACGTAACTACTCACTGGGTGTGTAACTCTCTGATTGTACATGCCTCAAACGTGTAACTGCTCTCAGGCTGCCCCTATTTGGACAAGCACGACCCGCCGCTATAGACCCTCTATGCGGCGGGTCGTGATCGTTCAAAGAGGGGTGAGCTGTGAGCAGTTACTAAACAACAAACGTAATCGATAACGGGGAGGTACAGACCTCGTTATCGATTACCAACAAGCAGCTGTCTCTTTTATATATGACCTCGCATCATTACGACGAATCAAAGATAAAAACTCTCAGCTCCCTTGAACATATTAGAAAGCGTCCGGGGATGTACATTGGCCGCCTGGGGGATGGAAGCCATCCTGATGACGGGATATATATCCTGCTTAAGGAGGTTGTGGATAACGCAGTCGATGAGTTTATCATGGGCTATGGAAAACGCGTTGAGGTTGCGATAACAGATGAGGGCCGCTGCATGGTAAGGGATTATGGCCGTGGCATTCCTCTTGGCAAGGTTGTTGAGTGTGTCTCGGTAATAAATACCGGGGCCAAGTACAATACCGATGTTTTTCAGTTCTCTGTGGGGCTCAATGGTGTCGGCACCAAGGCGGTGAATGCGCTGTCAGCAGATTTTACGGTATGTGCTTTTCGAGACGGCAGGTATAAACGGGCCATCTTTTTTCAGGGTGAATTGCAGGCAGAAGAGGAAGGGGAAACAAAGGAAAAAAACGGAACGCTCATTGAATTTTCTCCTGATTCAACCCTGTTTCCCAAATACGCATTTGACCAGGAGTATGTTGAACAGAGACTGTGGCGTTATGCCTATCTCAATGCCGGCCTGCGCCTTTTTTATAACGGTGCCGAATATCATTCGGTAAATGGCCTGCAGGATCTGCTTGAAAAGGAGGTAAGCAGGAAGCATATTTATCCGCCGGTTCACTTCACAGACAAGTCCCTGGAGTTTTCCTTTACCCATACCGACGAATACGGAGAGCTGTATTTTTCTTTTGTCAACGGCACTTATACCAGCGAGGGGGGGACTCATCTCTCCGCTTTTCGGGAGGGATTTTTAAAAGGGGTAAACGAGTTCAGCGGGAAAAAATTCAATGGTCAGGATGTCCGTGACGGACTTGTCGGTATACTGGCTGTCAAAGTGCAGGAGCCGGTTTTTGAGTCGCAGACAAAAAATAAGCTGGGCAATACCGAGATCCGTTCTGCCATTGTCAACAGGGTCAGGGACGGGGTTGCCAATTACCTGTATATGTACCCTGATTCGGCGGAAATTCTCCTTGATAAAATTCAGCGAAACGAACGGGTCCGCCGGGAACTGCAGTCCGTACGGAGGGAAGCAAAAGCCAAGGCCAGGAAAGTTGCCCTGAAAATTCCGCAACTGAAAGACTGCAAATATCATCCCTCAAAAAATAAACCTTCCAAGCCTGGTCAGGAAAACATGCTGTTTATCACCGAAGGGCAGTCAGCAGCCGGTTCCATTGTCAGTTCGCGGGATCCCATGACTCAGGCGGTTTTCTCCATAAAGGGAAAACCCATGAATGTCTTTGGACAACGTCTTGATCTGCTTTATAAAAATGATGAGATGTACTCGTTGATGCGTACCCTGGATATAGAAGGCTCGGTTTCCAACCTTCGCTTTGATCGTGTGATTCTGGCGACCGATGCAGATGTGGACGGTCTCCATATTCGCAACCTTCTGCTCACTTTTTTTCTTCACTATTTTGAGCAGCTGATCAAGCGTGGCCATGTGTATATTTTAGAAACGCCAATATTCAGGGCCAGAAACAAGAAAAACACCATTTATTGTTATAACGAACAGGAACTGGATGTCGCCTTTAAATCACTTGGTGCCGGTGGAAAATCGGATAAAAATGTCGAAGTTACCCGTTTTAAGGGATTAGGTGAGATATCTCCCCCTGAATTCAAACAGTTTATCGGGCCTGGTATCAGACTCAAACAGGTACGAATGGATTCCATTGGTGAAGCAAGTGATGTACTGACCTTTTATATGGGTAAAAATACTCCCGAGCGTCGTCAGTATATCATGGATCATCTTACCTTGAGGCCGGTATGACAGAGATCAGGGACCACCAGCCCGGAAAGCTGCACAAACTGTTTGAGGCAAATTTTCTTGAATATACCTCGTATGTAATCAGGGAGCGTGCCATACCAGAGGTAGATGACGGCCTGAAACCTGTTCAGCGCCGGATTTTACAGACGCTGCATAATATGGACGATGGCCGCTATCATAAGGTCGCCAATGTCGTCGGGGAAACCATGAAACTTCATCCCCATGGCGATCAATCCATTTTTGCCGCGCTGGTAAACCTGGCTAACAAGGATTTTCTGATAGATCGTCAGGGAAATTTCGGTAATATCTATACAGGAGATCAGGCTTCTGCGGCCAGATATATTGAATGCCGCTTAACCCCGCTTGCCCGCGAAGCTCTGTTTAATAAAGAACTGACCGAATTTATCGATTCCTATGATGGCCGCATGCAGGAACCGGTTTCCCTGCCGGTGAAGATTCCGTTACTTCTTCTCCTGGGTGCTGAAGGTATCGCTGTTGGTATGGCTACCAAGATCATGCCCCATAATTTTAACGAGCTGCTGGAAGCACAGATTGCCTGCCTGCAGGGAAAAGACTTCACCCTGTATCCAGATTTTCCGCGTGGCGGTATTGTTGATGTAAGTGATTATGATCACGGTAACGGCAGGATCAGGTGCCGGGCCCGCCTTGAAAAACCTGACAGTAAAACCATACAGATCACCGAGCTCCCTTACAATGTCACCACCATTTCCCTGATTGATTCCATTGAACGGGCGGCAAAAGCGGGAAAGCTGAAGATAGCCTCGGTAAATGACTATACTGCGGAAAAGGTCGAGGTGGAAATTAAACTGCCTCGAGGTATTCATGCCGAAGAGACCATTGATGCACTCTATGCTTTTACTGATTGTGAAGTGGCAGTTTCTCCAAATCTAATCAGCATAGAGAATGATCTGCCAAAAGTGGGTACCGTCGAGGGAGTTCTGCGCCGTAATACAAAAACACTGACGGCTCTGTTAAAAAAAGAGCTGGAGCTTGATCTTGCCAGGTTTCTGGCAAAATGGCATGCACGCAGGCTTGAGCAGCTCTTCATTGAGGAGCGGATTTACAAGGAGATCGAAGAAAAAACCAGCTATAAGGCTGTTATAGATGTGGTGAGAAAAGGGCTGCGGCCTTTTGCCGGCGAATTGCAGCAAAAAGTGACGACAAAAGATATTGAGCGGCTGCTGGAAATTAGGATCAGGCGGATCTCCCGATATGATATCAAAAAGCAGCAAAAGGAACTCAGGGATATTGAGGTAAAAATAGCGGCAATACGTAAAGACCTGCAGGATATTGTCGGCTTTACCATTGGCTATATTGAAACGCTTTTAAAAAGATATGGGCCAGACTATCCCCGGCGCAGTGAGCTCAGGACGCTGGGTGAGATAGATGCTCGTGCAGCCGCGCTCTCTAACCTGACGTTGGTGTATCAGAAAGATAACGGTTTTCTCGGGCACAAGCTCAAGGTCGAAAATCCCCGTAAGGACATGGAACTGACCTGCTCTGAATATGATCGTGTTCTGCTCATTTTTAAAACTGGCATGTACAAGGTGGTCAGCGTGCAGGATAAACTGTTCATCGGCAATGAACTTTACTGGATGGGTTTAGTGCAGCCCAAGCTGACATTTAACCTGATATACCGTAACGGCAGGGAAAATTTGACCTATGCCAAGCGTTTTGAAACACCAAAATTCATACTCAACCGGGAGTACCGACTTTTTGCTGAGCATAAACGCTCTGTCATACTTTTCCTTGTGCCCGGCGAGAAGGAAGTGCGGGCCAGAGTCAGCCTGGTGCCGTCTCCGCGGGCAAAGTATAACAGTGTTGACATAGAGTTTGATGAATACCTGGTGAAGGGTGCTTCTGCCAAAGGGAAACGGGTTTCTAACCGGGCGGTGAAAAGCGTCAGTAACCAGACTGGCCAGCCACGTAAAGAAAAACCTGGCACCCTGGGACTACCAGGTTTTGGGTAACCCTGTCTGGTTCCCTTCAAATAATTCTTTAGTTGTATGATGCTGCGTCCGAGAAATAATAGAAGTCACCTGTCGGAAAACAAAAGGAGAAAACATGCGTGCAAGAGCTGCAGTAAGAGGTATGATAAGCCTGATAATTGTCGCAGTCTTAGCCCCTGCCGGATGTATACGTATCCCCCAACCCACAGGATACAGCTATTCCAGGCAGCACAAAATGCAGTCCGCTCATCACTGGAATGTTCTTGCAGCCGATGTAGCAAAAGAGATCAATAACGAACTGATAGCTCGAGGTTACCTGGTTACGCCGGTTTATGTCCGTCATAGCTGCGGTAAACCAGATAATTGTGGCAAGGGGGAGACATATGCCTTTGATGAAGGGTTTAATGACCTGCTTGTAACCAAATTGGTAAATTTTGGTGTCCCTACGCGGGCAAAAGAAGAAGAGAGTGCTCTGACCGTTGAGTATAAAGTACAGGTAGTCTTTCATCCGTCACCACCCAGACAGCTGCTCCAGCCAGGGGTGCTGACCGCCCTGAGTGCTGGTATCCTTGTACTGCGGAATGCCCCGGAAGATTTACTCATTTTGGCCTCAAGTGGAGCTGTTGATATGGCAGCGGCTGCAACTGTTATCAACGGACACTATGAAGTAATTATTACCACCTCAATAGTGGATGATAATAAATATGTCATGCGAAGTTCCAGTATTTATTATATAAATGATATGGATTTCTGGCATTATCAGCAAACAGTGCCGGCAAAAGAACTGGAGCTGTCCAACTCGTGATAGCTGCTCTTAAATAAGGAAGGTGCTCATGCTCAGGGGCTGGTTCTACAGTAGGTATGTGTTGTATGCGTTTATCCTGTTGCTGCTGTCTGCCTGCAGCAGCCTCAACGGCACCAGGCTTGAGCCAGTGCTTGGTGGGCATATAAACCTGGTTAAACTCGGGGATGACATCGCAGAAGAGTTGGTAATTCAATCGTTTCCACCTGTTTTACCACGTCAGATGGAACAACCTGTGCTGGTCACCACTTTGGTTGACAATAACGATTTACAGAAAACAACCGCCTTTGGCCGGAGCCTGCAGGATGCTATACTGGGAGGCTTTGTGCAGCGGGGATATGCAGCCAAAGAATTGAAACTCCGCCCGGAAGTTGTTGTTCAGGAACAGCGTGGTGAATTCATGCTTTCCCGTGAACTCAGTAAAATAGCCCAGAGGCAGCGAGCTCAGGCTGTTGTTGTCGGTACATACACCCTGGCTAACAGGATGCTCTATCTCTCTGTTCGGCTTGTGTCCCCCCAGGATCGCGCCATTCGCTCCACCTTTGAAGACCGTCTTTACCTTGATGAATACAGCCTTCTCCTGTTCAATAAAAAATTCGTTGATAAAGCTGAGACAGAAGATACTGTTGTCCAGCCACCCCGCGAATCGTATTTGGATAAAATTTTTTACTGATCCTGGTCGGGGCAACCTGAAAGCAGTTACAGACGTAAAGCAAGTAAAATAAAGAGGTGACATACCCTGTGAGGAGTTACACTCCGGGGTAAAGGCCCTGTGAGTCAAGAGGAGAAGCTGTGCAAGGGAGTAATACATTACAAAATGAGCTCAGTCCATATCTTTTGCAGCATGCCGACAATCCTGTGAACTGGTATCCCTGGGGAGATGAGGCTTTACAGCTTGCCAGAGCGCGGGAGATGCCGATTTTCTTATCAGTTGGTTACGCCACCTGTCACTGGTGCCATGTAATGGCGGATGAAACCTTTGTCAATGAGAAGGCCGCTGAACTGTTAAACAAATGGTTCGTCAGCATCAAGGTCGATCGCGAAGAGCGGCCTGATATTGATCAATTGTATATGGATGCCCTTATAACCATGCAGGGTAGCGGAGGGTGGCCAATGTCGCTGTTTCTGTTTCCAGATGGAAAACCGTTTTTTGCTGCGACGTATATCCCCCTTGAAGACAGATTCGGACGTAGTGGTTTTATACAGCTTCTTGAAACGATTCATCAGGCCTGGGAATACAGGCGTGATGAGCTGGCGAAGACAGCAGACAAGGTTTTCTCCTTAATGAAGCCGGTTCCCAGGCAGCCACTTGATGACCAGCACGCTTTTCAAACTGTACACGCAACAGCTGATTCTTTTGCTGCTTCCTATGACCAGATTAACGCCGGCTTTGGTGGTGCCCCGAAATTTCCTCGTCCGGTTGTACTGCGTTTCCTGTTCAGCTATGGAGAGGATACCAACGAAAAGAAGTATACTGAAATGGCGGTAACAACCCTCCTGAAAATGGTCTGTGGCGGCATATACGACCAGATTGGGGGTGGTTTTCACCGATACAGTGTAGATGCTCAATGGCATGTACCACATTTTGAAAAAATGCTTTATGACCAGGCACAGCTTGTCCAGGCCTGCACTGATGCGTATGAGCTGACAGGTGACTCACTTTTTTCTGACACTATACACCAGACCTTGCAGTACGTGCTGACGAAAATGACAGCTGCTGACGGTGGTTTTTTTTCAGCTGAAGATGCAGACAGTGAAGACCCTTATACGCCAGGACGCCGTGGCGAAGGGTGCTATTATTTGTGGACATCCGATGATCTTGTCCGGATTCTGGGTGATGACCAGGCAGCTTTTTTTTCATCCATATATGGAGTTGTACCGGAAGGTAATGTCGCTCATGATCCCCATCTTGAGTTTGCAGGAAAAAATATTCTGCTTAGAAAAGGCGAGGTTGCCGAGGTTGCAAGGCATTTTCAGTATTCCCTGGAAGAAGCGGAAAAAATGCTTTCCCAGGCAGTGCAGAAATTACGGGAGGCCAGGGAAAGGCGGCAAGCACCATTTACTGATGACAAGATTGTTACTGCCTGGAATGGCATGATGATAGGCGCCATGGCGCGGGCAGGAGGAGTGCTAGCCTGTACGTCCTATATCAATGCCGCAATATCGGCCACTACCTTTGTCCGCGAAAAGCTGTATGATGATGTCACAGGTCTTCTCCGGAGACGCTGTCGTAACGGGAGAGCAGGCCTTGCCGGACAGCTGGATGATTATGTTCAGCTCGTTTCTGGCCTGGTAGAGCTGTATAAGGTGTCAGAGGAGCCTCATCTGCTTGAATGGGCGCTCGTACTCACTGAAAAAACGAAAGAGCTGTTCTGGGAAGAAAGTCAGGGCTGTTTTTTTGACAGTGTTGACGATAAAACTCTATTGTTGAGAAGATACGCGACCTTTGATGGAGCCGAGCCTGCCGCAAACTCGCAGGCGGCAATGAATCTTCTTGTTCTGGCACCCTTTGCCGCACGTGGCGCAGAGCACTTAGGTATGGTAGACAGAATACTCAGATTTTTTTCCAGAAAAAATCAGGCGGAACCCACCGCCATGCCGCTTATGCAGCAGGTACGGTTAATCCGGATGAAACAACGGGATTATTGACCATAATAAATAACTCCGCTGGTGTCGGTCTCCCTGACCTCAACCGCATAGAGCTGGTATCGGTCTGTCTTCAATACCTCTTCCAGTTTTTCAAAAAGAAAAATGGCTATATGTTCTGATGAAGGATTAATGCTGGCAAAGGCCGGGTGCTCGTTGAGATCGCAGTGGTCTAGCTCATCAACAACCTTTCCTACCTCGTGCTTCAATGTTCTGAAATCAATTCCCATGCCGAGGTGATCGAGTTCACTGGCACGAACGGTTACCTTGATTTTCCAGTTATGTCCGTGTGGTTTTTCGCAGCTTCCTGGATAATCACGAAGATGATGGCCGCCTGAAAAGTGTGTTTTTATAAAAATATCCATTGGCTATAGTGGTGGCGCCTGAAATTATGTATACTTGTAAAGTAACTACTCACAGGGCAAGAATCACCCTGGTTTCACTTGCTTTAGGCCTGTAACTGCTTACAGGTTATCCAGATTCGGGCAAGCGTGATTGGCAGCTATAGCCCCTCTATGCGGCGGGTCGCGATCGCCAGAAGATGGGTGACCTGAGAGCAGTTACCTTGTAAATAAGATTTATGTAATTGCTTCCAGCTCACCCGGATCTGGGCAGCCTGCAAGCAGTTACAGCGTCAAATAAAGTGAAATCAGGTCGTTATATTTTCTGTGAGTGGTTGCAGGTTTTTTATAGCTATGGTTGTACAAGGTATGGCCACGTTTGTCCAGAGACAAACCCTTGTCCCGCATTTGTAACTGATCACGGGCACGGCATTTTTGCACGATCACAATTTTTCACATACGCTTAGACAGGAGCCTTGCTTCGCTTGCTTATCTGCTCGAAATCGTGCTTGCACAAATTTTCCTTAATGGGCAGTTATGGAGTATCCGCTTAAAGTTACTACAGACACCCTGTTTGACGGTAAATTAGTTTGTCGTCAGCATGAAAAGGGGTACCGCTTTTCCGTTGACGCCCTTCTCCTTGCCGGCAGCTATGAGCCAAAATCAGGAGAAAGGCAAGTGCTTGACTTATGTTGCGGCTGCGGTGTGGTTGGCCTGATTCTGGCTTATCGCTATCATGCGCTGTCTGTAAGCGGGTTTGAAATGCAGGCGCAGCTTGCAGCTTTGGCTGCCGACAATATCCAGAATAATACATTGGCCAGCAGGATGCAGGTGATTCAGGGAAATGTCCTGGATATCTCCACACACTTCAAACCGGAATCTTTTGATGTTGTTGTCTGCAATCCACCGTATCGAAAGGGAGAAAGCGGCCGACTTAATGATGCAGAAGAAGCGGCCCTGGCCCGGCATGAATCGGAAGCCCGTCAGGAGGACTTTGTAAGCGCAGCGGCATTTTGTGTAAAAAACAGGGGACGGGTTTTGTTTGTGTATCCTGCTGTCAGACTGGCCGGACTGACTGCCTGCTTCCAGGAAAAGCAGCTGCAGATAAAAAAAATGCAGCTCATTTATTCTTACCCCGGTGAGCAGGACGCCTCTCTGGTTATCCTGGAAGCGATGAAAAATGGTGGCGAACAGTGCAGAGTGCTGGCTCCTTTTTATATCTATTCTCAGAAAAATGGTACCTATACAGCTGCCATGCAGACCTTGTATACTTAGATCATGCTGGCTAGAGTTATAAGTTGCGCGGTTATTGGCGTAAACGGTCATATGGTTGAGGTTGAGGTTGACCTTGCTAGAGGGCTCCCTGGTTTTTCCACTGTTGGCCTGGCCGAAGGTGCGGTGCGGGAAGCAAAAGACCGGGTCAGGGCCGCCATAAAAAATGGTGGCTATGAATTCCCGCAGCGGAGAATTACCGTGAATCTTGCCCCGGCATCATTAAAAAAGGAAGGCTCCGGGTATGACCTGCCAATTGCGTTAGGGATCCTTGCTGCCTCGGGCATCATGAACAGTGATGCATTGTCAACTTCAGCTGTCATAGGAGAACTCTCCCTCGACGGAACAGTAAAATCTGTACGCGGAGTCCTGGCTATGGCCTTTGCCGCTCAGGCAGCGAAGATGAACGCCTGCATTGTCCCTGCAGTGAATGCTCATGAAGCTGCTGTCGTAGAGGGAATTGATATAATAGCGGTCGAGAGACTCGATCAGGCGGTTGAATACCTGTGCGGAGCAAGTACACTGGAGCCGGTAAAGGTTGATGTTGCCACCCTGTTCGCGCACTCTTCGGCCTGTTCAATGGATTTTGCTGATGTAAAGGGGCAGGAGCATGCCAGACGTTCTCTGGAAGTTGCTGCGGCCGGAGGGCACAACATTTTGCTCAGCGGAAGTCCGGGCTCGGGCAAAACCATGATGGCGCGAAGAGTGACCACTATTTTACCGGAGCTTACCCTGGCAGAAGCCATTGAAACAACAACAGTGTATTCTGTAAGCGGAGAATTACCGGAGAAACTTCCTCTTGTTGTTCAGCGACCGTTCAGGGCACCCCATCATACGGTTTCAGATGCCGGGCTTATTGGGGGAGGCAATGTGCCCAAACCAGGAGAAGTTTCGCTGGCGCATAACGGGGTGCTTTTTCTGGATGAATTACCCGAATTTAAAAAACATGTTCTCGAAGTATTGAGGCAGCCCATGGAGGATGGGCAGGTAAGTATTGCCCGCGCTGCCATGACCTTGCATTTCCCGGCAGAATTCATGCTGATAGCGGCCATGAATCCCTGCCCATGCGGACACCTGGGCGATGAATCTCATCCCTGTACCTGTTCGCCTGCCCAGATTCAGCGCTATAGAAGCCGGCTCTCAGGCCCTTTGCTTGACAGGATTGATCTGCATGTTGAGGTGCCTGCTGTGAGAGTTGATGAGCTTATCCGCACAGAACAAGGTGAATCTTCGAGCGAAATCAAACAACGGGTTAACGCGGCGCGTAAGGTGCAGCAAAAGCGGCTGGCCGATCATGGCCTTCACTGCAACGCCCAGATGAAGGCGAAGCAGATAAAGAAATTTTGTGCTGTTGCGGCCCAGGCGGAGAAGCTGGTCGAGCAGGCAATTGACAGATTTGGTCTGTCGGCCAGAGCCTATACCCGCATCTTGAAAATTGCGCGTACCATTGCCGACCTTGATGGCAGGGAAACCATTGCTGCCCATCATGTGGCGGAAGCGATTCAATACAGGAGATTGGTAACCTTAAATCAGCTGTGATAAAAAGACTTTTCAACGGATTTCTCTTGGTGAGTCTCATTGGAGTAAGCAGTTATTATCTCCTTGACAATGTCGAGAAAAGCCAAAAAATAGAGGATTTACTGCCACGAGATACAGTTGTCTATCTCCGGATGAACAATCTGGCTGACACCTGTACGCACCTGGTGCATTCTCCTGTTGGCCGTCAACTCACTGGTGCCAGATTAAAAAAACTCCTGATGCAGTGCGGAGTTGGGGAAAATGACACCGCAACTGTCCATAAAGCCGCTGCTTTCTTTCAATACATGGTTGGGCACCCCCTTTTTCCCATGCTTTTACATGCAGACTCAGGTCTGGCGTTGCTGCCGCCTGAGGAAGAATATGATGATGTGTTGGAATACCTGCTTGACAATGTGCTGTTTGTAGCCAGGGCAACCGTTGCTCTTTCGCCTGATCTAGTGCTGGCCAAGTTGAGTGATGTAAAAAAAGATATCAAGAAAACAAGATATTACGAAAAAGAGGTAGTGTGCGTTACCCTGGAAAGCGGTGAATCTTTTGCCTTTGCCGTCGTGGAAGACAAAGTTTTGTTGAGTGGGGGAACGCGTACGCTTTATCGCAGTCTGGATCTTTATGAACAGCGAAATATCAGACCAAAGGAAAATCTGTCCAGAGAAAAGGAATATCGAAAATTGGCCGGTGAAAATACAGGAAAACAAAAGCATCTCTTGTATTGTAATCTGTCTCAACTGACAGAAGTGCTGGATATATTTTCTTCCCCTCCAGCGAGACGCTGGACTTTCGCTGACAATAACCGGCTTTATATGCGTCATCAAACTCGAGGTGACACTGACCAGTTACAGGTCATTTTACAGGGCCATATTGCAGAACTTGACGGGAGTGTTCAAACATATATTCAAGCCATGCCGGAAAAAGACAAACAATTACATCATCTTGATGAAGGTGTTGTTGCCTACTTGTGGACCAACTGGCTTGATCTGAAAGGTTTGTGGCGCTCTCTTTCCAGGAATCCGGCTCCTCATGCGGCGGCTGCGCTTTTTTATATCGGACAACAACTGCAACGTCATACTGGACATGATATAGATTTTTTTACCGGCCTGTTTGGCAGACAGGGTGGTTTTGTCCTTTATGAGGCGCCGAAAAAAAAGCCTTCAAGCCTCCCCATGGTTTTGTTGTTTATTGATGTGGAGAGCCCCATAAAAATCCATGCTTTTTTTAACAGAATTCTTGCCCCCTTTGCAACGACACAGTATACATTTGCCGGGTATGAGGCAGTCTCCATGCTCATGGCCGACGGACTTATTCAGCCTGCTTATGCTGTTATTGGTCATCGTCTTTTTATCGCTGATAACATTGCTCTTCTTCAACGCTTTGTGAAGAAGCAGAAAAAAAGGCTTGTCAACGATTCTGGTTTCAAAAAGGTAGACCCCGGTTTTCGTAAAAAGAGCAACCTGCTCGCCTATGCAAGGATAGATCAGTTTAACCGCCAACTGGAAGCTTTGTGTACCTGGTGGATAACCTCTCTTGGCCAGGTTGGCGCAATGGAGCCTGAGTTTGGTGATTTGCTTGTAAATAAATTGATGACTCCTCTGTTTCAGAGCCTCAATCATGTCCGCGCACAGGCAATAAGGATGACTGCCGGTGAAGACTCGATACGTGTGGATATAGTGCTTCATTCTTTTTGACAGCCTGTATTGCTTGATTATACAGGGGGTGAATGTAACTTGCTCACAGGGCATGTACCATCTTGGTTTTCCTTGCTATACGTCTGTAGCAGTCTTCAGGCTGCCTGAAGAAAGGTGAGCAGGGAGCAGTTGTGACCGGATGAAGGGTAACTGATCACGGGCACTTCATCTTTGCCCGATCACCATTGCCCGCATACTCTTGTATAGCGGAAAATGGTGTTTGTCCAATTCTGTTGCACCCGTGGCCAATGACACGTCAGAAACAGAGAACAACACTGACAGTACAGACCCCGTGATTGGTTACGATGAGGGTAAGCTGTCTCTGGGGGTTCAGGTATCGTTAGAATGGAAAAACTCGTTAGTGATTTAAAAAAAGTGCTGCCATTTAAGGCAGCAACGAATGTCGGTGATATTGTTTTTGTCGCCTCCAAAAAACCGCAGATAATGTCGTATGCCGTTATATGCAGCATTGAGAGGGACGATACCAGAAAAGAAGAGTGGTGGCATGTCACCATGCAGTTTCTGGGTGTTCCATTACAAAAAGTAACCTGGACCCTTCGCACACCACAGTTCACCGGACAGGAGATTTTTACCATGGGAGGAGAGGGACGTTTTATCCAGGCCATTCAACCCGACATCGACCATCATTCAGACGTGGAAAAAGCAAATAACAGAGAGTTTGCCGCAGTGAGCAGACCGGGAAAAGGTCTTCGCAGAATTAAATAAAAAAAGAGGTTTCTCGCTGTTTCATGTAGGTAGACCTTTGACTGACTTGCGCCCTGTTAGTGATACATGCCACACCCAGTGAAAGACACAGAACTTTTTCAAATGGCACTTGGCCTGATGCCGCCCAGGCAGGTTTCATTGGCAGAATTCACCCCTGATGAAAAGTACCTGGATATCAGTGTGACACAATCAGGCTGAGATTGTTGAAGATTGGTGCGAAAATAAGGATAGCGGTGAGAAAGGTGCGGCTTTCTTTTCCTAAAAGTTGTTTTTTTAAAGATGTTTTTTTTGCAAGCACTTGATAATATAATAAAAAATCCAGTTCGAGGGTAATGATTGAAAAAACGTAACTCCGCACAGGTCACCCCTCTTTAAACGATCACGACCGACCGCATAGAGGGGCTATAGCTGCCAATCGTGCTTGCCCAAAATCTGGGTGACCAGAAAACAGCTACAGGCTTGAAAGAGGTGAAGATAAAGGGGTACATGTTACATGCCCTGTGATGTGAGTAATTGTGAAGAAGATGGCGTCAGATTTTTCCTGAAAGCAGGCGACCGTTTATCTGGGTATTTTGCGCCGTGCCTGTGTTTCCATAGATACAGGGAGAGGCCTTACGACCAAAAAATTCCATGGTTTCCTGAATCCAGTTCAGAGTAGAGCGAAAGAGAAAGGCGTTTCGCCGGTTTTCCTGCTGTATTCTCCTGGCGAGTTTTTGGTCTTCCGGATCCTGTAGTTTGACCACTGGCTTCAATGACATGATAAGGTCTTCCTTACGTGCCATGTCATCCAGCATGGCTTTCATGTCAAGCTCCTTGGCATGGGTTCGTTCGCTGAGGATAGTTTCCAGCAACTGTTCCATCAGGTCTCGAACGTTTTCTCTGGTCATGATATTTAGCCCTCTACCAGAAACTTGAGCAGGCTGGAAGCCACCTTGTCAAGGTCCGGCTCGTATGAGCCTTCAGTCACCTGTGCTTTCAACTCTGCCACACGAATCGCTCGTTCATTACTGGTCACATCGTTCACCTGTGACTGCGACGCTCCCTGAAGGGCGTTGCTGAAAGATGATTCCTGGGGCCCACCAGTTTTGGTTGTTTTTTCCGTATTACCGGCTTTGCCCGTTTTAGCAATATTTCCGGCCTGATTTACTGTTGGAAATCCAAAAAATTCTACTGCCATTGTGTTCACCTGTCGTTGGTGTCAAGCCATATTGTCCGTTGCAGATTCTGCAGCCCAGTTTTCCAGCTTGTCCATTACTGCGTCGTATGTATCATAGGATATATCCGGTAACCAATCTCCCAAAGCCTCATATGCCCTCTGAAATCCATCTTCAATTCCTGCAATAATAGCATCAATTTTGGATGTGTCTCCGCCTGAAATGGATACAGCAAATTGAAAAATCCGCTCTGAGGTTTGTTCAACGCCAAAATATCCGTCTTCCGAAACCAGTTCATTGGCTTCTTCAGGCGAAATGGATGCAAGATCAATTTCAGCGTTGCCAATGGAAATTCTGGTATTGACGCCCTGTTCTTCAAGCAGGTTGACAACCAGATTTTGCAATACACTGTAATCGCTATCTGCTCCGACACTTGTCATCAGTGAACTGGAGTAGGTGAGCAGTGAAGAAGATGTGCCAGTGATGCTTACTGAATCGGTTTTTCCGTTAAAACGTTGCTCGGCAGTTGTTGATACACGCTGTGTCTTTGCTGAGTAGAATGAAGTGTGCCGCTGTGTATTGCTGATATTTTCAATCATTTCTCTGCCTCCATGCAGTGTTTTGGCGGCCTTTCCCTGGCGGCCTGAGGCGATAATTATTCTTTTCTCAATTGTATTATCGACCAGGCAGGAAGAATTCTTTATAAAAAATATTTTTTTTTGAAAAAGAAGGAAAAATTATTTTTTGGAATTAAGCTGGCTGTCTAGTATGTGAAAAAAATGATCTGACAATCCCAGGCTTTGCTTTTCTGCCATTTGTTGAGCCAGTTCGGTGTCAAGCATACCTTCATACATTTTCTGTCCACTTGATTTGGGGAAAAGCTCACTTTCCGGGATTGTTTTTCGCATGGACTCAACCATGTACTGCAGAAAAAGGGCCTCAAAGTCTGTACATGACTGGCTCAGTGATTGTTTGTCTTTTGCACTTAACCCTTCAGGCTGTGTTTTTTGACTGGTTAATTGTGATACTGTCAGGGTCTCTATTGAGGTTTTCATTATAGTGTTTATGTTGTAGTAATATCAGACACTTTCAAGTACATTTTGTCAAGATTGAACTAGCTGCTCTCAGTTCACCCATCTTCGGGCAACCTGAAAGCAGGTACAGACGTAAAGCAGGTAACACAAAGAGGTGACATACCCTGTGAGGAGTTACGATTGAAGTCAGCTTATAACTCGCAATCAATCACGGGGTCTGCTTTGTTATTCTCTGCTTCTGACCAGTGGCCAAAATGTTCACCAGAGATCCGGGTTACAGGATCACGAGTTCACCCTGCAAAGCTCCTGCTGCCTTGATGGCCTGAAAAATTGCAATGAGATCACGGGGGGTTGCGCCAATGGCGTTGAGGGCCTTGGCTATTTCGCCTATATTAACTCCCATCTCCATAACCACCAGGTTACCTTCTTCCTCGGTCATGTTAATAGTGGTTGTGGGCGAAGCAGTGGTTTCTCCAGTTGCCAGAGGATTGGGCTGTGAGACTTCAATGGATTCAGAAATGACCAGATTAAGATTGCCATGGGAGACCGCAACAGTAGAGATTCTGACGTCCTGGCCCATGACAATGGTGCCTGTCCGTTCGTTGACTACAATGCGCGCAGGTGTATCTGGTTCGATGTCGATATTTTCCAGTTCAGCGATAAAGTTGACCATGTCCCCAGAAAATTTTTCTGGCCTGAGTACTTTGATGGTCGCTGAATCGAGTGATTTGGCGGTTTCCGGGCCAAAGTAATTATTAATGGCCGTTTCCATGCGTGAGGCGGTGGTAAAATCAGTTTCCTTAAGCTGAAAGAGTAATGCCCCATTTTCTGGTAAATCGTAATCGACCCTACGCTCAACAATAGCACCTCCGGTGATGCGTGCTGCTGTGGGGAAATTTTTCTGCACCTCAGCAGATTTGCCGCCATAGGATATGCCTCCGACAGCAAGTGGCCCCTGGGCAACTGCGTAGGTTTTGCCATCAGGCCCTTTGAGCGGGGTCATGAGGAGATTGCCGCCAGACAGGCTGGAGGCATCACCGATCGAGGAAACATGAACATCAATGGCCGAGCCTGGGCGGGCAAAAGGAGGGAGTCTGGCTGTAATCATGACCGCAGCGACATTTTTTGTTTTCATCTGGTTAAAGACATCATCAGTAAGCGCCATGCCCAACCGCTTGATCATATTGATCATAGCCTGTCTGGTGAAAACTGATTTTTTAATATCGTCGCCCGTACCGTTTAAACCAATGACAATACCGTATCCCATCAGCTGATTATCACGAACTCCCTGTATGGTAGTCAGATCCTTGATGCGGGTGGCATTGGCGTTAAATCCGCAGGTAAAAACTGCCAGGAAAAGGATATATGTTGTATAGGCAGACAATCTCATGGGCGTCTCTCCGTATCTGTTAAAAAGGCCAGGTGTTGTCGATTATCCGGGTGAGCCACCCTGGATTTTGTTTGTCAGTGATGACACCCTTGCCAGTATAGGTGATCTGAGCGTTAAGGATATTGCCGGAGTTAATGGTATTGGAAGCACTGATATCATAGGATCGTACTATGCCTGTGAGGTAGATTATCTGGGACTCATTGTTGACCGTAACAGATTTTCCACCCCTTATCTTCAGATTTCCGTTTGGATAAACCTCGATAACCTGGGTTGTTAACGTTGCCGCAAGATCTTCAGAGCGGGTGGTTTTACCGTTTCCTTTAAATGAATTGGAAATGGAGGCATCAACCAAAGAGGAGAGATCCAGGTTTGGGTTGTTTTCTGCAACTTCGCTTTCAAAGCCAAAGAATTTGGAGATGGCCGCGCTTATACTTGAGTCTCGACCAGTTTCTGTTGTTGATTCCTTCGAGGCAGAGGCCTTTTCTTCAATGATAACAGTGACAATATCCCCAATATTCCTTGCCTTGATATCAGCCAGCCAATTGCCTTCATCACCTGTCCATAAAGTCCCTGGTGATTGGGGGTGCGGCTCTTTTACCACAGGTGCTTCCAGCGGTTCAGGGACATCAACTACTTCTTTATGCGGATTTGCGCATCCCTGAATAAAGGGCAGGATGAAAAAGACTTTCCAGACAATTATTGATTTTGCCAGAATATTTTTTGCCTTGTTGCTCATGTCAAAACTCCACTGAAACTATACCGGGACTCTGGACGCGGGCATAAACGAGTTTGTTGGACTGAATATTTTTCACCCGGATAATATCACCAGCCCCGCCGCTTTTCCTCGCTATACCGCTGGAGGTTATTTTAAGATTACCCTTATGGGCAAGGATGGTCACTAATTGGCCTTCTCTGACTACAGGAGGAGGTTTAATATCATCCTCTTCTACAGGTTTCCCCGCTCGCATGGTTTTTGCAGCCATCATGCCAAGTGCCTGGTTTAAAGAAAAAACAGGACTGTTTATTTGGGAGATATCTTTCTTGATCAGGAAAAGATCGTCTGGTTTTATTATAGCGTTACTCTGTATCCTTTTTGCCGCGACAACGACTTTTTTCAGGATTTCAACCCTGCCGCGAACTATGCAGTTATGAGCTGGTTTGTCATTGATGCGGAAAAAAATGGAGAACGTGGAGCTGTTAATGATGGATTCATTGGATGGGGTCACCTTCCAGCTCACTGTACCGTATGGCAACAGAACTTCATCTGGAGCCCGCAGGGAGGTAAAGCGTATTTCCCCTTTGGGCAGCATTTCTTTTTTTTGGGCAAGGTAGCTGACAATAAGTTGTTGCAGCTGCTCCCTTGTTACCCGTATGGCTTTTTGTTTAACGGTAACATTCGCTGCTCCCTGCCATATAATTCCGGCAGCAGCAGGCACCGCCTGCAAAGATGGCATTAAGGAAGAGACAGCTATCTGTTTTTCTTCTCCAGGCGCAGGAGCAGAGCTGATTACAATTTTATTGAGATGGTCTGTCGTCTTGTTTTCAGTTGAAAACCGGACAATATCTCCAAGGGTGATAGTATCTGCTGATATAGATGCCTCAGACAGAAAAGTTGCTTTAATCTCCGCAATAGCTGTCTGGTACGAAGATGCCATCAGCACCAATATTGTCAGTATTATCAAGACAGGAGATTTCATATCCATGGGTCATCAATAAATAGAGAAAACAGCTGGTTACATATTGGTTACTGTTTGCATCATTTCGTCAGAAGTGCTGACAACGTTGGAGTTGATTTCAAACGAGCGCTGGGTGGTGATCATGTTGGCCAGCTCTTCCACCAGGTTGACGTTGGAAGTTTCAATATATCCTTGAAGCAGTTGACCGTAACTGTCCTCCCCTGGCGTGCCTGTAGCAGCAACACCAGAGGCCTCGGTTTCCCTGAAAAGATTTTGACCTATGGCCGTGAGTCCGGCGGGGTTGACGAATATTGCAAGCTCAATATTACCAAGTTCTGTTGACTCGGTTTCGTCGTCCAGAAGAGCGCTGACTATTCCGGATTCACTGATTGTCAGCTCTGTTGCTCCTTCAGGAATAACGATTTCAGGCTGCAGCGTATAACCGTCTGAAGTGACCAGTCTCCCATCGCCATCCTTCTTAAAATTACCAGCTCTGGTATAAGCTGTATTGCCGTTTGGCAGATCTACCTGAAAAAAACCGTCTCCCTCAATGGCAAGATCAAGCTCATTTTCAGTTTCGCTAAGGTCTCCTTCGGTAAAAACCTTGGTGATGCCGGCAGTTTTTACCCCCACACCAACCTGAATACCAGTAGGGGACATGGTATCGTCTGAAGTCGGGGCACCCGGCACCTTCATCTTCTGGTAAATCAGGTCTTGAAAATCTGCCCGGCTTTTTTTAAATCCGGTCGTGGAGACATTGGCCAGGTTGTTGGCAATAACATCCAGATTGAGGTTCTGGGCTGACATTCCAGTGGTTGCTGTCCATAGTGATCTCATAATATGCTCATCCGTTCTGGTAGAGGTTTCGAAGCTATCCAACTGAACCAAGTTCGTCTTGTTTTTCACTTATGGTTGAATAACTTTCCAGTGTCTTGATATAGGCTTCAAATTTTCGTTGAGTATTAATCATGGTTGCCATCTCTTCCATCATATTTACATTTGAGGTTTCAAGACTTCCTTGAATGATGGTGGCGTCCTGTGCTGGCTGCGATGTTGCTCCGGCCTCAAGGGTGAACATGGTATGTCCATGGGGAGAGAGCTTCTGGGGATCGTTTATTGAGAACACCTGGAGTTTTGCGCCAGCAGGCAGGCCATCCAGGGAAATGTTGCCGGTCTTGTCTATCTCTATGACACTTCCTGTCGCTCCAATAAGCTGCAGGGGCTGGTCACCACGACCGATAACGTTATACCCCTCAGATGTTTTAACCATGCCGTTTTCGTCAATCTGTAAATGCCCCTCCCGGGTATAGAACACCTCGTTTCCTCGTCTTGTTTTAAAAAAACCGTCCCCGCCTATGGCCACATCAAGACTCCTGCCAGTCTCCTGCAGTCCTCCCTGGCTAAAATCAGTGTCAATGGTTCGGACACGGGAGTAGTTAATACCGTTACTGTCTGCGGTCTGTTTGGCGCCGCGCAGTATGGCCTCAAAACCTATTCGTTTTTTTTTAAAGCCAGTGGTGTTGACATTGGCCAGGTTGGCAGCCAGATTGTCAAGTGCCTGTTCTCTTGCAACTGCTCCACTCAGAGCACTGTATTTTCCTGAAACCATAATTTTCTGTAAGGTTATGCTTATCTCTACCTGTTTTTCGGTAATGACGCGGGGTTTCTTAATCTCTTCTTTTGCTGTAGCCACTCACAGGGCATGTAATCAATCACGGGGTCTGTGTTTCCCTGTTATTTCCTGTTTCCGACGTGTAACTGGTTACAGGTGCAACAGAATTGGACAAGCACCATTTCCCGCTATACAAGAGTATGCGGGAAATGGTGATCGTACAAAGATGAAGTGCCTGTAATCAATTACCAGGGCAAGTACCATCTTGGTTGCACTTGCTTTATGTCTGTTACGTATCAGGATCTCGCTATGGAGCGTAACTTCATCAGCTGCGAGGCTTCCACTCCGGAAATACCTACAATGGAGGCCATTTCCTCACTGTCCAGTCCCAATTCAGCCAGGTTATTCAGGATTACATATTTCTCCGGCGGCGGTTGGTCTGGCCTGGATAATCTGTCCAGTCTGTGCTGTTGCAGGGTGTTTCTCATCGAAATGTTGAGCAGACTGCGCTGAAAAGCACTGGGTTGCATGGTGACGTCATCTGCTTCAAGTGCTTTTTCAGCTTTTTTTCGCAAAAGGTGCAGCCTCTGCTCTGTATCCGGCTGTCTGTTTCTGTGAAGTTTCTGCCATAAGATAAGGGTAATGAGGCTTAAGAAAAATCCGAGCAATGTACTGAGAAGAACGAGGATCAAAGACGATGACATAGTATTACCTCACAATTTACTCATACAGCTCCGAGTTTATCAGCTTCACCCTCAGTTTCAGCAAGGCTTGACTATGCAGCTGGGAAACCCTTCCTTCTGAAACCGATATGACTTCAGCGATCTCTTTTTGGGTTAATTCCTCATAATAATACAGGGCAATGACAAGACGCTCCTTTTCGGACAGCTCCTCTAGTATATCTGCTATTATTTCAGTTAGTTCATCCTGTTCTATCCGCTCTGTCGGTGTCAGCCCCTCAATGTCTTCCAGCGAGTCAAGAAAATTTCTGCCTTCTTCACTGTGGTCAAGCGTTTCATGCAGACTCACGCAGCCGAGATGGCTTACCTGGTTGAGCATGTCGCGGTATTCTTCTCTGGTAATATTCATAGCCCGTGCCATTTCTTCTTCATCCGGCGATCTTCCAAGCTGTCTCTCCAGGCCCAGCATAGTTTGAGACAACTGGTTGTGCCTGTCGCGCAAGGTTCTGGAAAACCAGTCAAGCTTACGCATTTCATCAAGAATTGATCCGCGCATTCGGTATTCGGCAAAGGTCTTGAACTTGACGCCTTTAGAGCTGTCGTATCGATTTGCAGCCTCAGTGAGTCCAACCATGGCCGCGCTGACCATATCCTCACGGGTCATAAAAGAAGGCACTTGTACCTTCATGCGCTGCACCACCAGATCAATAAGAGGCATATTGTCCCGAATGAGCTGTGACCTGTCATCTAAAGGAGGTACCGGAGGAATCATTTTTTAGCCAGGTTGCTGTTGGTATGTGGTAACGACTCACAGGGCATGTACCACCCTGGTTTTACTTGCTTTACGTCTGTACCTGCTTTCATCTCGCCCGGATATGGGCACGATTGGCAGGGATAGTCCCTTTATGCAGCTAACCGTGAACGCCCGAAGGTGGGTAAGCTGGGAGCAGGTATGTTATTTGTTTCCCAGATCAAGTAATCTTTTCCAGAAAAACTGCAATGATCCTTTGGGCTCAAGCCGCTGAGGCTCCTGGATAATGCTGTGGGCAAGAGCAGAGAAGGCGGCACTGGTCTTTGATTCGGGAAAAAGTTCGACCAGTACCTGCTGTTTACGGATTGCGTCAATCATCATTTTGTCCCTGGGGATGGAGCCGGTATAATCTATGGAAATATCAAGGTACCTGTTGGCAACCATGGTCAGCTTTCGATATACCTCCAGAGCCTCTTCCTCATTTTTGATAAAATTAACTATCAGGTTGAAATGCTTTTCGTGGTATTGCGTTGAGAGAAGTTTCATCAGAGCATAGGCATCGGTGATAGCTGTTGGCTCTGGTGTCGTGACTACCAGGATTTCATGGGCTGCTGTGTTAAAATAGGTTACGTTTTCAGATATACCTGCCTCGGTGTCGATGATGACATAGTCAAAATCATTATGCATTGCATCCAGTGCTTCCAGGAGCCGCATCTTTTCGTTGGCATCCAGCCTGGTAAAGCGCTGTACCCCTGAACCTGCGGGCAGAATCTTTATTCCTTTGGGACCGTCGACAAGTATGGAACGTAAGTCCTGTTTGTTTGAAAAGAAATGATTGAGGTTGTAACTGGGCGCAAGGCCAAAGACTACATCTATGTTGGCAAGGCCAAGGTCAGCATCCAGGATCAGTACCCGTTTACCTCTTTCTGCAAGCAGTACAGATATATTGGCTACCACTGCGGTTTTACCAACGCCTCCCTTGCCACTGGTGACGGCAAATACCCTGGTTGTCGATGCTCTTGTATGTTGATCTGTTGATTCCGCCGTCTTTGTATTCATAGCCCGTAAGGTATTTGCCTGATCCAACGGACGGTCCTGGTGTTCAGCCATTTCACTGGGTCCTGTGAGTATTTACGATAAGTTGTGCAATTTCAGCCGGATTTGGAGCTGTTATATCTTCCGGCACTCTCTGACCGTTGGTAAGAAAAGATACCGGGGTCATTGACGAGCGTTGATGAATATTAAGAATAACACCGAGTTGATCACATTCGTCTATTTTGCTGAAGATGAAGGAACTGATCGGCAGTATGCTGAATCTGTTAATGGTATCGATCAGCACTCCGTCTCTGGTTGACGCGGAGAGCAGCAGGTGATGCTCAATACCGAAAGACGGGCGAAAAAAATATTGTAAGTCATTTATTTCATTTGTATTTTTAGGGCTTCTTCCCGCCGTGTCTATAAGGATCAGATCATAATCAGCGAATTCCTGTAAGGTATGCTCAATCTCTTCCGGTTTGAGCACAACTTTAAGCGGTAGTTTCATTATTTCTGCGTATACCTTGAGCTGTTCGACTGCAGCAATGCGGTAGGTGTCAATGGTGAGGAACGCTACCTTACCGCCATATTGCTGAAGATAATTGGCCGCAAGTTTGGCAATGGTCGTTGTCTTGCCTGCACCGGTAGGTCCAATCAAGCTTAGCCGCTGCTGGCGGCTTCCTGGTTCGCATAAAATTTTTTCCGTGGTGATAAGCCTGGCAATGGCAGCCTGCATGATGGCATCGCGGCCTGAGTTGCCTGGCTGTTCAACAAGATTTCCGGTTCCCTCCATTGTTGCCATGACTTTTGCTGCGGTCGAATGATCAAGGCCTTTTGCCAGAAGTGGTTTGAGTGAGGCATGATTCTCTGACAATTCATTCCTGAAGTATTCTGGCTCAATATAAGGCATGCTGACAGGCTCAGAAGCCTGAATGGACCGGGCCATCTGCTCCTTTATGGTCGAAATATGACCAGTAAGATCGCTGAGTGTATGCTTTAATTCGTTTATTTCCTGCTTGAGCTGTTCGTTTTCTCTGTCTTTCTGACCTGGTTTGTCCCGACGTCCATCATGGGAGAAAGACTGCTGAAAAAGTTTTTCATAGGTAAGGTCGCTGCTTGCAGCACCATGAATTTCTTTTGCCTGCAGATAATTCTTTTTTATGGCATCAGGTTTTGCCACAGGCAGCTCAGGAGCCCTGTTATCAATGGCAGCGGTGATTTCCAGATATGGTTTTGACAGCATCCCCATCTTGCCGCGCCTGATTTTTTTGGTCGACAGGATTAACGCATCCGGGCCAAAGGTTTGCTTCACTTTTTTCAGACCGCTGGCCATATCTTCAGCTTCAAAGACCCTAACTTGCATCGATGGTTACCGTCCCAATGGATTGTATTTTAACATTGGTTGTTATTTCGTTATGGGAAAGAATGGCCAGGTTGGGAAAATACCGTTCAGTCAATCTGCGTACATGTGGTCTGATCTGTGGTATTACAAGCATTGCAGCCTGTTGTCCTCCGCGTTGTCCTTCGATAAGCTCGCTTAGCTTGTCAAGAATTTTTTTAGCAGCACCCGGTTCCAGGGCAAGGTAACTGCCATGCTCCCTGTGTTGAACAGCAGCCTGTATTGTTTCTTCAACCTTCCGGTCCATGGTGATTACCGGCATGGTACCGTCATTATTGGTGTGGGCAGCTGATATGGTTCGTGCCAGAGCGTGCCTGACATACTCTGTCAGAATGTCCGTATCCTGGGTCACGGGAATATAGTCAGCCATGGTTTCCAGGATTGTGCGAAGATCTCTGATGGACACATTTTCCCGCAGCAGATTCTGAAGAATCCGCATGATATTGCCGAGATTAAGGACGTTGGGAACCAGCTCTTCTATCAGTTTGGGGTAAGAGCGGCCAAGATTGTCAATCAGGGTCTGGGTTTCCTGACGACCAAGAAGTTCATGAGCATGTTGCTTGATCACCTCGCTGATATGCGTTGCCATGACTGTCGTGCAGTCAACCACCGTGTATCCGGCAATTTGTGCCCGTTCTCTTTTGTCACCGGTTATCCAGGTGGCTGGCAGCTGGAAGGCTGGCTCCTGAGTGGCAATTCCTTTGATGGTCTCTGTCACCATTCCCGGATCCATTGCCATATAGTATCCAGGCATCATCTCAGCTGTGGCTATCTGCACTCCTTTCAGGTTAATGGTGTACTGGTTGGGGTTAAGCTGCAAATTATCCTTGATATGAACAGGAGGGACTATAAAGCCATTGGTAACGGCAAACTGCTTACGAATGGCCTGTATTCGCTGGAGAAGCTCTCCGTCCTGAGCCGCATCAACAAAGGGGATGAGACCATATCCCACTTCCAGCTCGATGAGATCCACATTAAGCATTTTCTGATAGTCGTCATCAGGCTTGGCCGTGGGCTTGGGTCTTTCAATTTTTCTTTCTGCAGCTTTGAGCCTCTTTTCCTCCTGGTCGATCCTGTACGCTGCATAGGCCATAAAAGCACTTATAATTAAAAAGGGAACAAACGGAAGGCCGGGAATAAGGGCAAAAGCAAAGAGAATGCCTGACACCACCCAAAGGGCTTTACCATAACGGGTAAATTGACTTTTTATTTCACTGCCCAGGTCATCTCTTCCTGATGAACGGGTGACAAGCATGCCTGCAGCAGTGGATATGATCAGTGCTGGGATCTGGCCAACCAGTCCATCGCCAATGGTAAGGATGGTATAGTTCTGGGCGGCCTCTGCCATGGGCATTCCTTTCTGCAGAACTCCAATGATAAAACCTGCGCCAATATTAATGAGGGTAATGATGATCCCGGCAATGGCATCACCACGGACAAACTTGGAGGCACCATCCATGGCTCCATGAAAGCTTGCTTCATCTGCAATTTCATCTCTGCGTTTTCTGGCAGTGGCCTCGTCAATGAGTCCTGAGTTCAGATCTGCATCAATTGCCATCTGCTTTCCGGGCATGGCGTCGAGGGTGAAACGGGCGGCTACTTCTGCAATGCGGCCGGCGCCTTTGGTGATAACAATGAAATTGATGACGACAAGAATGATAAAGATAACAAGCCCGACCACATAGGAGCCGCCAACAACGAATTGACCAAAAGACTGGATGACGGAGCCTGCAGCGTCCATCCCCTCATTGCCATGCAGAAGTATGAGACGGGTTGAGGCAACATTAAGCGACAATCGAAAGAGCGTGGTAATAAGAAGAATGGAGGGAAAAATAGAGAATTCGACGGCTTTTTCGGTATAAAGGCTTATCACCAGAATGAGAATGGCAAGCGTTATATTCATGGAAAGGCATAAATCCAGAATCATTGGCGGCAAGGGGATTATCATCAGAATGAGAATGCCGACCAGTCCCAAAGAGGCAGCTATGTCACTTCGCTTGAGCAAAGCTGTTAGTGACATGCGGTTTGATATGGGCTGGGTTGCTGCGGTTGCCATGCGATACTATCTTTTTTGGGTTGAATACACGTAGGCCAGTATTTCTGCGATCACCTTGAAAAGTTCTTCCGGAATCTGGCTGCCTAGCTGCACTTTTAAATGCAATAATCTTGCCACAGGAGGGTTTTCAATAATTGGTACGTCATGTTCCCGGGCGATATCCCTTATTTTTGCAGCGACCAGTTCCTGGCCTTTAGCTGTGACCTCCGGTGCTGCCATGGTTGAAGCCTCGTATTTAAGCGCCACGGCAATCCTGGTTGGGTTGGTGATGACAACATCGGCTTCAGGCACTGACGCCATCATCCTGCTTCTTGCAAGCTGGCGTTGAATGGAACGAATTTTTGACTTGATATGCGGATCACCTTCGGTTTCCTTCATCTCCTCCTTTTGTTCCTGCTTGGTCATTTTCATTTTCTCTTCCATTTCCCAGCGGACAAAGGCAAAGTCGAGGGCTGCAAGAAAAATCATGATTGCGGCAATTTTTGCAAAAATCAAAAGCAGGGTTTTGCCAAGGAAATAAAAAATGCCAGGTGTGGCAACATCACCAAGCACCAGGGCCTTGTCAACCTGTCCAAGTATCGTGCTGTAGGCCACATAGCCGATGAGAAGCACTTTTGTGAGAGATTTGACTACCTCAACCAGAGATTTTCTGGAAAAGAACTTGCCCATGCCCTTGATCGGATCAAGCTTGCTTAAATCCGGGGTAAGAGGATGACCGGTCAAAAGCCAGCCTATCTGGAAGAAAGTGGAGAAAAATCCCACAATCAGGGAGAGCATCAATACCGGGGCCAGCAACAGACCAAGCCTTTTCCCCAGATAGGCGGCAAGCTGCATAACTGAAGGGGGCGTGACGGCTACTTCGTTGCTTTTACTCCAGATCTCGTAAAGAAGTTCTTCCAGTGATTCCAGGAAAAAAGGCCCATAAAAAAACCAGAACAAAAGGGCGCAAGTAAACAGAGCAGCTGTCTGAACTTCTCTGCTTTGAGCTACCTGGCCCTTTTTTCGAAAATCTGATCGTCGTTTTGCCGAGGGCGCTTCTGTACGTTCGCCTGAGCCTGAATCTTCTGCCATATTCCTTAATTATCCCGGATTTCGTCACCAGTCATGAGGGGTGCATTTCTTCGTTATTCTTTGCTTCTTACCTGTAAACTGGTCAGGAGTGCTTTATTTGGACACATACTCTTTCCCGCTATCCGAAACGCCGCTGTATTGTCAAAAATGCAATATTTGCACCTGATCAGTCCGGATTTCTCATGAGCACTTTTTGGACGGGTAGCGACAGGAAAATAAATAATTGGCTTATTTAAAAAATGTAATATCAACAAGTTGCTGAGTATTTATTTCTTGAGCAAGTCGAGGATTGTTACGATATTGGGAATGATGTTGTCAAATTCACGACGAAGGAAAGATGAAATCACGCCAAGAGTCAAAGACATGACAATAAAGGCTGTGCCAATATTTACGGGAAAGGAGAGCATGAAAACATTCAGCTGAGGAAAAACCCGGGCAAGAACCCCCAGCACCATGCTGGACAGAAGCAGCAGGATAAGGATCGGGGCGCAGAATTTTATGCCTAGCACGAACATATGACTGCCTATGGTCATGAGCTTTGGCACTGCCTGGCCGGAAAAGTCAAGATAACCTGGAGGTAACACCCTGTATGATTCAACTATTACATGAAAAAAGTAATAGTGCATATTAAAGGAGAAAAAAATGAGCATGGCAAATACGTTGATGAACTGGCTCACCAGAGAAAGCTGCTGGGTTGTCTGGGGGTCAAGTATATTGGCTGCGGCAAAGCCCATCTGATAGCCGACAATGGTGCCGCCAAAGCTGATACCGGCAAAGATAAGTTGTGCTGTCAGGCTGATAAGTAATCCAAGAATAACTTCGTTAACCAGAAGAAAGCCGAGCTCCAGCATGGATTGCGTTGCGATCGGTGTATACTGCTTCATTAATGGAAACAATAAGAGGGCTGTTAAAAAAGAGATGGAGACCTTTAGTCTCATTGAAATCCCAACCCCGGCTAACGCGGGAACAGCTGCGACGAGAGCGACTGTCCGGGAGAAACAGAGAAGGAAATTCTGAAATTGATCAATTGGGACAATGAGGGGGTCCATCTCTGCCGGATATTTTTTTGCTTATTTGCCGACCGTGGCAATATCTGCAATGAGTCCAATGGTAAAGGTGGTTAAAATATTCATGATCCAGGGGCCAAAGATCAGCAGGGTGATAAAAACCGCAACAATTTTGGGGATAAAGGTCATGGTTTGTTCATTGATCTGGGTTGCAGCCTGAAATATACTGATAACCAGGCCGACAACCAGGGCAACAATAAGCATGGGAGCACCACAGAGCAGTACAGTTTGAAGTGCTTTCTTCCCTATATGAACAACCTGTTCCGGGCTCATGTAATCCTCCGTAGTGATCAGTTACCCAAAGCTTTTTACCAGTGATCCAATAATCAGCTGCCAGCCGTCAACAAGTACAAAAAGCAACAACTTGAAGGGCAGAGAGATAACAATTGGCGGCAACATCATCATCCCCATTGACATCAGTACTGAAGCCACCAGCATGTCAATCACCAGAAAGGGTACGTACACCATAAATCCCATCTGAAAGGCAATTTTAAGTTCAGAGAGCATGAATGCAGGTATCAGGATAACTGTTGAGATGTCTTTTTTGTTTTCGGGTTGCTTTGCACGGGTAATGTCAATAAAGAGCTGTAATTCGCCTTCATGTACCTGGGAAAACATAAAGTCTCTCATTATATCAGTAGCCTGATTCAACGCCTGTTCCTGATCAATCTGTTTGTCAAGAAAGGGTTGCAGTGACTGTTCGTTTATTCTGTTGAAAATCGGTGCCATGATAAACAGGGTTAGAAAAAGCGCAAGCCCGATCAGCACCTGACTGGGCGGGGTGTTTTGAGTGCCCATCGCCTGGCGGATAAAGCCAAGAACTATAATGATCCTGGTAAAGCAGGTCATCATGAGCAGGATTGCCGGAGCAATGGAAAGGATAGTAAGCAGAAAAAGAATCTGGATTCCGGTGGAGACCTCTTCCGGGCTCGCCGCCTGATTGACGCCAAGGTTGAGCGTTGGCAAGGTAACAGCTGAAGCTGCTGCCGGCAGCAAAATACAGAGAAGAATGAAGGATAACCTTTTCATTGCTGCCCTTCCAGTATTTCACTGAACGAATCAGGAGAGTGATCAGGGGTAATGGTGGTGAGCAGCCGAATGTCTGAAGAGCTTATTCCCAGAAGCATTTTTTGCCCGTGGACTTCTACAAGGGCTAAGGTGCTCCTGTTTATCATCGGTCGCAGCTCAAGTACCTTGATGCTTTTCCCCTCGTTGGAGCCTGTAAAGCTGATTTTTTTTCTGGCAAGGCCAAATAAAACAAGAATCAGGCCGACAACAATGCCCGTGGCCCAAAGCATTTTCAACAGCATTGAGCCTGCAGACAGTTCGCTTTCAGCGCCAATTGCCTGCAGGGGCATAAAAAGAAGAAGGAGTAAAAGGTGATAATTGAGTTTCATTCGTTTATCGGCAATAAATCACAGGTAAAAGTAATGGTTGTGTAACCTGAAAGCAGGTACAGGCGTAAAGCAAGTGACGTCAGAGGGGACATACCCTGTGAGGAGTTATGGTGTATCAGCCAAGGTTTTCCAGCCGGTCTGACTGGCTGACAACCTCAATGAGTTTTATGCCAAATTTGTCCCCTACTCTTACGGCCTCACCTCGGGCAATAAGGCGGGAGTTGACATAGAGATCCAGTGGTTCATCAGCGAGTTTGTCAAGCTCAACCACATACCCTTCTCCCATCTGCAGAAGATCTTTGAGTAAAATGCGGGTTCGGCCCACTTCTACAGAGACCTGAAGGGGAATATCGAATAAAAAGTCCAGTTCCCGTAGCTCAACCTGTTTGGTCTGCTGTGGTGGTGTGGAAGGAGTTTTCGGGGCCATGGGGTCTTCAAGAAGTTCAGCTGTTTCCTCCGGGTTAAGCCGATTGGCTGCGATGTCTTTTTCTGCGGGATCAGTTGCTTCCATTTGCTTCTCCAAAAGGGCTGTTATTGTAGCGCCTGGTTATATGAAATGCCTTTTTGCCATTGCTTTCTCCTGGTATGGCAAAAAATTTAGGTTGTTTTTCTATGACGATGTGCAGAGGCCTGTCTGGATTGTAACCAAGGTCAACAATATCTCCCTTTTTTAGATCAAGTACCTGACCAATGGTCATGTCAATCAGTCCTGACCGGGCTATAATGGTCACAGTCATCTCCATTGCTTCCTTGTAAATAATTCTTCTCCAGCCATAGGCGGCTTGAGTGACGGTGACCATCTCCCTGAATTCTTCTCTGTATGGCTCAAGGGTGAGATAAGGGATAATAAAACGCATTTTTCCTGATTTTTCTCCGGCAACCTGTATTTCAAAACTTGCCACGAGCACCTCAGCTTCTGCGTCGACAATGTTTACCAGGCGAAAGTTGTTTTCCACCTTGGTCAGGCTTGGGGTCATGTCCACCACAGGGTGGATTGCTTTTCCAAAATCCTGACAAATACTTTGCATGGTATTTTTGAGAATGTTCACCTCAATGGTTGTCAGGGAGCGATCAAGGGTTATGGATTCAATAGCCATCGATGATCCCAGCATAATTTCCAGCAGGGTAAAGGCCATAAAATTGTCAAAATGTACCAGACAGCCATATTTAAGGGGGGTAGTGCTGAAAATGCCTATCGCCCCCTGATTGTTGAGATCATTAAGGCTTTGCTGAAAAGTCGTGGTCGTTATTTCAGAACGTACAACGGTAAAAGATCGTTGCAGGATGTTTGTAAGTGATGTGCCAAAATTGCGGGCAAACATGTCGACAACAATATCAAAATTAGGGATTCTTGCTTCACCCTGTTTTGTTGTTTTCCGGTATACCTGAAACAGGCTGATCTCTTGTGCCGGGCGATTTGTCGGGTGCTGGAGATGTTCTCCGGCCGAAGGTGTGTCAACAGAGACCTCTCCTGATTTTATGGCACTGATCAGTTCAGCGATCTCATCTTTACTTAAGATTGGTTCCATTGTTGTCACTGGACGACAAAATCAGTCAGAAATATATTTTTGACCTTGCCTGTTTTTAAAAAAGAATTGATCTTGCTCTTTAATTCCGCTTTGACCTGTTTTTTTCCCTGAAGGTCCTGCAGCTCCTCAAAAGTCTTGTTACCTATAAGCAGCAGAATGGCATCGCGAATTTGCGGCATTCGCTTGTTCGCTTCCTCCATGACCCCCTCGTTGCTCAATTCCAGAGTGAGTGAGGCCTTCACATAATGGGCTGAATCTTCACCGATAATATTGACAATAAATTCGTCAATATTGACCATGGGGCCAATATCGTTATCGTCTAATGCCGATGCTTCTATCATTTCTGTCTGTTCATTCCCCCTTTCAGCTGCAGGTGGCTCCTTTTTTAAAAAAAGAAAATAGGCGGCTGCCCCTCCGCCAAGCAGCACCAGTACCGCCACGATAATGATAACAAGCTTTTTTTTTCCGCCGCCACCTTCCTTTTCCTTGGTATCAGGTGCATTTTTATTTGCCATATGCGCTCAAGCCCTTTTTTTAAATGTTTGTTAAAATGGGATCTGACTTTTAGGTTGATTGTATATATCTATCTTGCGATTGCTTTTAAGGATAAAGTCAACACGCCGATTCTTTTGACGGTTCTGATCGCTGGTGTTTGGTGCTACAGGCCTGGTTTCTCCATAACCGACTGCAGACATCCTGTCGATGGAGAATACCTTGCCTCGTGTATAAAAGCGCATGACTGAGACGGCACGTGCTACCGATAAATCCCAGTTGTTCATGGATGAAGAGTTTACCGGGGTGTCGTCAGTGTGCCCTTCAATGCGCATGGTCATGGGAAGAGGGCGGACAATATCAGCTATTTTTCGTAATACAGGATATGAAGAAGGATTCAAGGTGGCTTTGCCCTCGTCAAAAAGGACGTTGTCTTCTATGCGCAGGACAATAGAATCATTGTCTCGCTCAATGGCGTCTACCTGGTTCATGAGTTTGGTCATCTCCAGATCACTTTTAACCTGTTTAAAATAATTCAACTGTGTTTCCCGGGGGATGGGAGAAAATTTTGCTTTTGGCGGAGACTGGATGACTGGAATGGAGTATCGCTTCGGAGCGGCTGTCGTCCTCCAGCCAAAGGTGTACTTTATGGAGGTTTTGGCTTGAACGAACTTCACCGGGTCCATGCTGGCCATGGAAAGCAGGAGGACGAAAAAGGTGAGTAGCAGGGTCACCAGGTCACTGAAGGTTACCATCCATAACGGGGCCCCAGCAGGGCATTCTTCCTGTTTTTTTGCCATAAGTGAAACGTATGTAACTGATCACGGGCACTTCATCTTTGTCCAATCATTATTTTCCGCATACTTTTTACACGAACGTCTCACTTTGCTTGCTTGCCTGCTCGAAATCGTGCTTGCACAAACCTGAAGTATCCGTGATCAGTTATACCTCAGAAGTAAAGAATAACGGAACGGTACATTCCCTGTAATCGCCCGAAGATGAGTGACCTGGGAGAAGGTACCACATTTATTGAAAGACTGATTCTCGCTCTTTTGGCGCTATATATGCATGCAGTTTTTGTTCCATGACCCGGGGATTTTCTCCGGATAAAATGGACCCCATTCCTTCCACGATAACGGTTTTCTGCAAAAGTTCGGTCTTGGATCTGGTCTTTAGTTTTCCTGCCATGGGATTAAACAGAACGTTTGCCAGCACAGCTCCATAAAAGGTTGTCAGCAGGGCCACTGCCATGGCAGGACCGATGGACGAGGGATCGCTCATATTCTGGAGCATCTGAACCAGCCCTATCAAGGTGCCGACCATGCCCATGGCAGGTGATATAGCTCCCAGGGAGAGGAAGATCTCGCTGCCCGAACCATGACGTTCTTGAATGTAATCAATCTCCGTGTTCAGCATGGCTTTGAGATCGTCCGGCTCCTGACCGTCAACTGCCATCTGTAACGCTTTTACCAGGAATTCATCTTCAACAGAATTAATGGACCCCTGGAGGGATAGAATACCTTCCTTGCGGGCCTTGTTGGCAAATTCCATAAGCTGGGCGATAAGTTCATTGGTATTGGCTTCTTTGATAAGTATTGTTTTTTTGGCAACGCCAATAGCGCTTATGACATCGCCCAGGGGGAAATTTATCAGCGCCACCCCGGCTGTACCGCCAAAAACAATGAGCATTGATGCTACATCGATAAACATACCGATGCCGCCTCCTTGCATAATAGCCATGAACATCAGACCAAAAGCGGCAATTATTCCTACGAGCGTCGCAATATCCACGAGTTTGTTTCCTGAAAAGGAGTATTCCTGTTAGTTTTTTTACCTATCAAAATGTACATAATATTGGCAGCAAATATAATAATGCAAGAAAGAAGCCAGAGACGACTGTTGCTGATAAAAAGGATGCCTGAAAACGTAACCAATTACGGGGTCTGTACTTTAAGCGTTATTCTCTGGTTCTGACGTATAACTAGTCACGGGTGCAACAGAATTGGGCAAGCACTTTTTTCCGCAGGTAAGCAAGCGAAGTGAGACGTTCGTGTACAAGAGTATGCGGGAAAGAGTGATCGTGCAAAGATGAAGTGCCTGTGATCAGTTACCTGAAGACAGGTGCAGGGCCACAGCAAGTGAAAGCAGAGCGGTACTCACCTGCGAGGAGTTATTCATCTGTATTTATCAGCTGATGGTACCTCCTCGCAGGGCATGTACTACCCTGGTTTCACTTGCTGTACGTCTGCAGCTGCTTTCAGGTTGCCCAGGTTTGGGTAAAGGCGATTGGCAGCTATAGCCTTTCTATGCGGTCAATCGTGATCGCCCAAATATGGGTGATCTGGGAGCAGTTACAGCTGAGGAAAAAGAAAAAAGCTCTGGAGACATGATATTCAGGATTTTTTGTGTCAGAAAATTGACGCAAATGTTACCGTTTTAAATTTATGAGTTCTGAAAGCATTTCATCTATTGTGGAGATAATTTTGGAGTTTGCCTGAAAGCCGCGCTGGGTGGTGATCATTTTTACAAATTCAAGGCTCATGTCGACATTGGACTGCTCCAGAGAGTTGGTAAAAATAGTTCCCAGCTCATCTCCGGGAAGTCCAACTCGTATTGTCCCGGACTCTGTTGTTGCCTCCCACAGGTTAGAACCTGCCGAGGCAAGGCCTCCGGGATTCTGAAACTTGGCAAGAACCAGCTGGGCAATGGATGTTTGCTCGCCGTTGGAATAGGAGGCAATGACAACCCCATCGCTGTTAATGGCTACTTCAGTAAGCTCTCCGGCGGCATATCCGTCCTGGTTTTGACCGATGACAACTGATGCGCTGTCATACTGAGTGCAGTTGAATTTCAAGGTTATTTCCTGAGCAAGCGCCGCACCATTTCCCCAGTCTGCAATATTCAGGGCAATTTCCAGAGGATCATCGGCGTTTCCATCCGGGTTGCCATCTCCATTTGTATCTATGAGGCCACTTGGATCAAAATCAAGGGGAGTTGCAATGGCTATCGCCTGATCTGGAACAGCTCCGGTGCCTACACCGTCAACGGTGTACCCCATTTCCCAGGTATTGGTTGCCTCGTCTGCCAGGCGCCAGTATACGGAAATAGTGTGAGCCTCGCCCAGGGAATCATAGACCGGGCAGGAGGTCATATAATTGTAGCTGTCGGAATCCCCTGGCAAGATATTGGGGAAGGTCGCATTATTTACAAGTTCCGAGTTGGAATCCAGGTTGGTTTCAAAGGTCACCTCAGTGGTTGCTTTGGCAGAACTGAGGCCAAGATCAGTTACCTGGATATTGCTTGCGTCTCCTGCTATAAGGTTACCGTCTTCATCAAATGCCTTTCCCTGAACCACATATCCTTCTGAATTGACCAGATACCCATCGTCATCAAAGGAAAAGGCGCCGGCTCTGGTGTAATAATTCATTTCATCGTCAAGTGCACTGACAACGAAGAAGCTGTCTCCTTCAATGGCGACGTCTGTTCCCGAAGAGGTTGATTCGAAAGTGCCCTGGCTTAATACTTTGTCTACACTTGACAGGCCGACGCCGCGACCAACCTGAGACGTACCTCCAGAACCTGAGACTGAGCTTGAGAGAAGATCAGAAAATACGGCACGGCTGCTTTTAAATCCAATTGTATTGGTGTTGGCCAGGTTGTTTCCGATAACCTCCATGGCCTTGGAATTGGTATTCAGTCCGCTGACGCCGCTAAACATTGCACTGGTAATGCCCATAGCAAACTCCTGTCTAGATGGATAAAGAGAATTTTAGGTAGTTGTTTGTTATTATCTTCGCCATCCATTGCGTCAGATAACAGTTCATTAAGCTGTGATGCTTATTGCCCGGTCTTAACCCTCTGTTGTGTTGTCTTCCTCTTCGCCCGAGTCTTTTGCTTCCTGGTCGTATGCCCCATGAATCGAATCAATGGTGAAATTACCGAAACTGGTTGTCAGCATTGGTTCGCTGCCTTCCAGATCAACTCCGGTCACTTCTGTCTTCATAAGCGGGGTGACCACTGCGTCCTCACTACTCTCTTCTCCTGTGACAACGGATATAGAGTATGTTCCTGATTCAAGGGGGTTCCCCTCGCTGTCAAGACCGGTCCAGGAAAAGGTATGGTTTCCTTCACTGGTGTCATCAATCTCTATTGTGTCAACTGTCTGCCCGGTGGAATCCTGTATGTAGATAGTCGCACTGTCAACAGTCCCTTCTATCTTGTAGCCAAGGTCAACAGGTTCTCCGCTATAAGAAAAACTATCTCCTTCAACCAGAATGTCTTTGCCAATAAGGCTCAGGCTGGAGATCTGCTGTGAAGTGTTTTGAGCGGTAGTCAGCTCATCCATGGCATCATTTAGGTTAAACAGCTGTTCAAGTTCGCTGTACTGTGCCAGTTGAGAAGTAAACTCTGTTGGGTCACTGGGATTTAAGGGATCCTGATACTGGAGCTGGGCAACAAGGAGCGTCAGGAATTCATCCATGCCAAGCGTATTGCCGCTCTCAGCAGTTGTGCTGGTGGTGGTTGTATCTGCTGTTGTCGTGATGCCTGCTATATCGGTCATATCAGTACTCCTTTCGGTTCAGGCAACAATACTGAATTGCTGCAGATCAGTTGCCGTATCAATCTGCACTACTTCTTCTTCGCCAGTTTCTGCAGTGGTGTAGCTTGCCTGGGACGTATTATTTCTGAACAGGCTTCCCAGCTGGTGGCGGTCTTCATTCTGCTGAAATCGAAAACCCTCATCCTGCTCGCCGGCAGCCACCGTTATCTCCACCTCCCCCAGTTCCATCCCCTGCATGGCAAGGGCTTCACGTAATTTGGGTAAGTGCCGGTCAAGGGCCTCCTGGGCCTGCAGGTTCTGGGTGGTGATATGCGCCTTGATGTTATCCTGTTTAACCTCTATTTCCATGCGCAGCTCTCCCAGTTCCTGGGGATAGAGTTTAAGTCTGATCGAGCCTGATTCAAGCCTGCTGTTGGTGGTAAGTCTTGTTATCACCTGATCCATCACAGTTTCTTCAGGTATGGCGGCTCCAGACGGCAGGTGTATGATCGATGTCCCCTGCGTCGCGGGTACGTTCTGCCCGGTAAACATGCTCCTGCCGCTGGCGTCGAGATTGAGAAACTGAAAGGGGGATTCTCTCGTCAATGCAGTTTCGCCAGGTTTCATCTGTTCTGAGGGCAACAATTCTTCCGGGCTATTCTGTTGCCCCTGCCCTTCAGCATTCATTGCTTTTTCCTGAACTTCAGCCAGAGAGGTTTGCAGTGAATTGTTGGGCAGATTGGAGTGGATATACTTGCCATTTGCATCAAGGTGTTGCCCGCCTTTGTCGATCATTGTGGAAGCTGTGCCCGGAATAGTTCTGGCTGCAAGATCTTCTTCTGCGCTTGACTGGTATAGCGTTATAGTTACGCTGTTTTCTGCCTCGTTGACAGGTTGTCCCGCTGCAAGGGGCGCCGCATTCATTGCCCGGCTGGACGACTGAACGTCTGGCTCTTGTTTCGGATTCGTGGAATATGTTGCTGACCATTGTTCAATAACTCCTTCTACGGGAACCTGCTTTTCTGGCGGGTTGAGGAGTAAGTCAAAAACATTGGTCTGCCGGGTTGATGTTATGGTGTATTCCTGATTCGCAGCCGTTAGTGTTGTACCAGCATCTTTATCCGGTACAGCTTGTTGTACAGAGCTTTCTGTCAGTGCATCAAGTAAAGTCGCAAGGACTGGTTGACCGGTCTGGAGAAGAGGGATATTTTCTTCTTCGGCCTTGTCCGGCACAGTGACATCTTGCGACTGCTGATATTTTGAAACCTTGTTTTCCTGCGTGACGTCTCCCTGCGACAAGAGCGCAATGAGAATTTCTTCAGAATCAGAAATGGTAGAAGCTGCCTTTGGTGCACCTGTTTCAACAGCATGTACGGTCCCATCTTCACCAGCTGATCCAGTTGCTTGTGGTTGTGCTTTGTCACTGGTTGCAGCAGATGAACCTGTTATTTGTGGCCGTGCCTTGTCACTGGTTACATCAGGTGATCCTGCTGCTTGAGATATATCCTGATTTTTGGCTGTTGCTTCAGCACCTGATTCCAGCGTTTGCGAGGTAACGTTTGAGTCCGGCGAAGATTGTTCCGTATCTTTAACGGAAGCAGTTATTTTGGCTGTTTCATTGGCAAGATGGGACTGAAAGGATTCATCGGCGGCTGAGCGGGGCGATGTAGATACACCCGATGTAGAGACACCTGTATCTGCCTGCACTGTTGAATCAAGAAGTGGGGTGGGAATAGATGCGTTCATGAATTTACTTTATCTCCAGGCTTGAAAAAGCAGTTGTCAGGGCTGCGGCCTGATCACGATCCATGTTGTTGAGAAGTTTTGCGGCAGATTTACTCTTCATCTGTTCCAGTATCGCTATGGCCAGAGGTTCATCCAGAGTGGTGAATATTCTTGCCGCTTTCTCAGCCGCCATCTTTTCGTACATCTTGCTGAGTTCCTTAATACGTTTGAGCTCTTGAGCATCTTTCTCTTTGAGCATTGCTTCAAGGACTTGACGCTGTTGACCGAGTTCCTTTAACTTCTTATCGACTTCCTCCTCTAAAGTCTTTAGAGCCTTTTTCTGGTTTGCAAGCTCCTCTCTTTCCCGTTTTAAGGAACCCCTTTCTTCCTGCAGAGCCTCCATAAGCCTCCGCTCTTCAACAGAAGAATATGCTGTGTGCTGTTGTATGCCATCCTGGATGCCTTTTTGATCAGTGGCCAGGTTATCTGCGAACACAACTGAGACAGCTGTCACTGAGACAAGCAATGAAATGAATACCTTCATGGCAGTAGTACCTGTTACTTTTTATAATACAGTACGGCCAGCTCATCGAGCATGGCCAGCTCTTTCTTTTTCAGGAATTGCTGATAGGCCAGATCCTGGTGATCTTTTATCTTCTCAATAATTTTTTTGTTTCGGCTTGCCAGCAATAGCTCTTTTCTGGCGTTTTCCACTTCCCTGTCAGCTTTATCAAGTGATTTCTTTGTCTCGTTAACATACTCCTGGACAATTGATACCCTGTTTTCCAGAAGAATAAGTTCAGCAATGGTTGTGCCTTTTTCCTTGGCTTCCCGCTGGCTGGTATATACTGTTTCCAGTTCCTGCTGGTGTCTGTTGAGAAGGGCCTGGATACTTGCCCGCTTTTCACGTGCTGCAAAAAGTTTTTGCCTGGAGGAGTCTTCGAGCTGGCCGCGATATTTCAACACTGCATGGAGCTGAAATGGCTGCATGGCGTCTCTTTCCTCTTACCTGCTTGTTTTTTTATCTTAATTTTTTCGACGTTCGCGGCTTTTCCTGCCCCGGCGTCTTCTGTCTTTTCCAGTTCTGTCACTGACCAGTTCGCCCATATCGATAAGGGTCTGTTCAATGGTTGCCGATTCGTTGATCCTCTGGGCCAGAAAAGTATTTATCAGGTCGATCCGTGAGATTGCATAGTCAATTTTTGCATTGCTTCCGGTGGCGTAGGCACCAATGTTGATGAGGTCTTCTGATTCACGGTATACCGCCATGACACTTTTTATTTTTCCAGCAAGTTCCATATGCCTTTCAGGGACAATATCACGCATAACCCGACTGGTGGACATCATGACATCAATTGCGGGATAATGATATTTTGCAGCCAGATTACGGGATAAAACTATATGGCCATCAAGAATTGATCGAACTGCGTCAGCGACAGGCTCAGTCATATCATCCCCGTCAACCAGAACAGTATACAGTCCCGTTATTGAGCCTTTCTTCTCGAAGTTTCCGGCACGTTCGAGCAGTTTGGGCAGGGTGGCAAAAACTGATGGTGTATACCCCTTTGTTGTCGGGGGTTCGCCAATGGCAAGGCCAATTTCTCGCATAGCCATGGCAAAACGGGTAACAGAGTCCATCATTAAGAGGACATTTCTGTTCTGATTACAGAAATATTCGGCAATGGCTGTTGCCAGGCATGCCCCGCGCATGCGAAGAAGGGGAGGCTGGTCAGAAGTGACGGTAACGATCACTGAGCGGTGTAATCCTTCTTTTCCCAAATCTCGTTCAATAAATTCACGTACCTCTCTGCCACGTTCACCTATCAGGGCGATGACATTGACGTCAGCTCTGGCATATTTAGCCATCATGCCCAGCAAAACACTTTTACCTACCCCAGAGCCGGCCATTATGCCCATTCTCTGGCCAACGCCGCAGGTAAGCATGCCGTTGATTGCCCGAATACCAAGGTCCAGCGGCTGGGAAATAGCTGCTCGTTTCATAGGGGTGGGAGGAAGCGCGTACAACGGCTGGTGGCGGGATAAGTGGAGGGGCGGGCCGTCATCTGCTGGCTGGCCAAGCCCGTCAAGCACTCTTCCAAGCATGGCGTTGCCGACTTTTATAGTGGTCTGTTCCTTTTTGACCCGGATAAGACAGCCAGGACCTAGACCGCGAAGCTCTCCAAGGGGCATCAACTGGGCAAGATTATTATTGAAGCCAACTATCTCTGCTGCTATGGGGTGTCCCTGTCTGAGCGGAAAGATCTCACAGAGCGAACCTATTGAGGCAGGAGGACAAGTTCCTTCTACCACCAGGCCAACTATCCTTTGTACCTTTCCATAAACCCTGATCGGGTTAAAGGAGTGCTGTATATCAGTTCCGGGAAGTGACATGGTCACTCCACTACAGTGGTGGATTTATCGCTCAGGTCATGTTCAGGAGCAAGAGATTCAATTTCTTCTTCAAGAAATTCCCTGCCGCTTTCCAGTTGCGTCTGGATGGTTGCATCGACAAGGCATCCTTTGGACTCAAGCAGGAAGCCGCCTCGCTCCACCGCCAGATCAGTGCGCAGGATGATGTGTTTGAGGGAACGAATTTGTTGAAGCAGATCTTCCTGAAGTTGTTCTGCTTCAGCGAGATCATCAGGGTGGATGGTGAGAGTGAACTCCTCGTCATCTATGGCCTGCTGGAATGCGGATTTAACTTTTCCAGCTATGATATCCCGCCTGGTCGTCAGTTCCTGGTCAATGATGCTGCGGCTCAGCATGATGATATGATCAATGATTGCCTCTCGATATGTGTCGTAGAGTGCCTGCTGAAGTGAGTCAATTTTTTGACAACCGTTGGTTAGTGCAGCAAGTAGCGGCGCAAGTTTTTTTTCCTGTTGTCTGGTAGCGTCATGTATTCCCTGCCTGTACGCTTCTTCGCGCAGTGCTTCACGATCCTCCTCTGGCAATTTTTCTTCAGCTTTTAGGTCGGACATCAGCTGCGGCGCTTCTTCCTGTTCAGTCTTCCTGCTCTCTTCAGGAGCATCATTGCTGCCAGTCTCTTTTGCCGTTGCCCTTTCTGGGCTGACTTTTTTCAGGACAAGAGACTTTGGAATAAAGGAGGCGTCTTTTCTGAAGATTCTAGACGAGCTCATCGCCGCCTCCGCGACCGAGTATCAGTTTACCTTCCTCTTCCAGTTTCATTGCAATCTTGACGATACTTTGCTGCATTGCCTCTACCTCAGAGAGACGGACAGGGCCCAGGGCTTCAAGGTCATCTTTGATCATGTCAGCTGCTCTTGCAGACATGTTGGAAAAAATAAGCTCTTTTATCTCGTCAGATGCTGTTTTCAGTGCCATGGTCAGTGAATCGTTATTTACTTCGCGCAGGATCATTTGCATGGAACGTCCATCCATGTTGGCCAGATCCTCAAAGGTGAACATCAGTTTCCTGATGGATTCCACCATGTCAGGATCTGTCTCTTCCAGTGTTTCAAGAATGTCAGAATCGAGGTTGTCAGTCATATTGTCAAGGATATCAACAACCTTTTGGATGCCTCCTACCTGGCGCTGATCCTGGTCACTGATGACGACACCGATTTCCTTGTTCAGCACTTCCTCAATCTGATTAATAACTTTGGGTGATACCGGATCAAGGTTGGCAATCCTGTAGATGACATCACTGCGGTTGTTTTCGGGGAGATGTGCTATGATTGCACTGGCATGCTCCGGGGTCTGGGTGGAGAGTACCAGTGCCACTGTTTGCGGGTGCTCAGGCTCAAGCAGGCCCGCTACCATTTGTGGCTGCATTTTGGAAATAGTTTCAAGCGGTTTTCCTTCAGTGCCGGTAATCAGCTGTCGCATGAGGAGGGCGACTCGTGCTTCGTCACCTGTTTTTGCAATGGTTTTTTTTGCAAAATCCTGTCCATGGACAACCAGGCCCGCCTGCGTTTCCAGGGCAAGCTCAAAATCTTCCAAAACACGCTGCTGAACATTTTCAGGGATATGCTCTACCGTAACCATGTATCTGGAAACACGAAATATCTCCTCATCAGATAATTCCTTCATTATCTCTGAAGCTGCTTCTTCTCCCAGGCACATCAACAGGGTCGCAGCTCTCGCTACTCCGGTGAGTTGTTTGTCGGATCCAGCCATAATACAGAAATCCGGGTTAGATGGTTAATGTGTTGTGGAAGAGGGTATCTTGCAGGTGTAACCGTCATTCTTCAGCGATCCAGTTTTTCAGAACATGGGCACTGAAAGTAGGGTTGTTCCGTACATTATTTCTTATGCGAAGGAGAGGGTTTTTTTGCAGTAATTCTTCATATTGTCGCGCTGCCTCTTCCTTGGCCTGCTTGTTTTCTTCTTCCAGCTCCTCAACGGTTTTGTAGTGCTCGGTGGTTTCGGTTTTCAGCGTTTTAATCAATGGTCTGACCATGAGCAAATAGAGAAATAACCCACCTAAAAAGAGAATACCGTATTTGATCACTGGCATATACTGGTAAAGCATTGAAGCACTTATTCCCTCTGTTTCCAGCATCACTTCTGGTTCGGTAAATGGCATGGAGGTGACTTCTATGCTGTCTCCTCTGGTCTTATCTACACCAAGAGCTGATGTAATCATTTTTTCAAGGGCTAACAGCTCCTGCTGGTTTCGTGGTTCTGTTTTTGCCGGCTGATTTTCTGTTGCCGGTATGATCTTGTCAGCGACCAGAACGGCAACGGAGATTTTTTTCACCGTCCCAACTGGATGTATGGTTTTGGAAACCACCTTGCTTATTTCATAATTAGTTGTCCGTTGTGATCTGGAAGATGGCGGTGTTGAGCCAGCAGATTGATTGGTGTTTCCCTGGAGGTTTGACTGAACGCCTGGTATACCCCCAACAATTTCAGAACCTGATTTCTCTTCGCTTAACTGTTCGCTTCTGATAACTGGTTCCTCAGGGTCAAAGACCTCTTCAGTCTTTTCAGTGCGGGAGAAATCAAGAGAGGCTGTGACTCTGACCATACCGTTTTTGGGGCCAACGGTTTTGTCAAGCAGCGTCTGGGCCCGTTCTTCAAGGTGCTGTTCCACCTGCAGCTGGAATTGCAGCATATCAGGAGAGAGGTTCCCGATCAGGTTGTGATCACCAGTTTTGGTCAGGACGTTACCGTTTTGATCGATAACCGTTACATTATCCTGGCTGAGCCCTTCGATTGCTCTGGAAACAAGGTGTGTTATACCCTCTACCTGCATTTCTCCGAGTCTTCTTCCTGGTGCAAGCCGGATAATGACCGATGCGGTCGCCGGTTTCTGCTGCTCTTTAAATAGTCTTTTTTCCGGCAGGACCAGATGTACTCTTGCTGTCTCAACAGGACCGAGTGAAGCAATAGTGCGAGCCAGTTCTCCCTGAAGCGCTCTTGAGTAGTTCACTTTCTGAACAAAATCTGTCAGAGCAAAAGACTGCTTGTCAAAAATTTCAAAACCAACCCCGCCTCCCTGGGGCAGCCCTGCAGATGCCAGGTTCAGCCTGGCTTCATGTACCTGGTTGGCTGGAATAAAGATGTTGCCGCCGTTATTGCTGAGCCGGTAAGGTATGCTCTGTCCTTTGAGCCATTCAACCACTGAGCCCGCATCACTGTCTGTGAGATTGGCGTAAAGGAGCTGGTAGTCAGCTGTCTTTGCCTGGATAATAATGAATGCAAAGGCCGCAACAGAGAGAAGAGTTATTGACGCAAGTGCAATTTTTCTGGATAAAGGCCAGTTGGAGATGGTGGTTACAAGTCTTCGCCAGCCACCTTGTTGTTCTGTTGCCTGGTTTGTTTCTTCAGCCATAAAACTTTCCTGCTAGCAATTTTTTAACTAATCGCGGGGGGGGCCGTTATATTTCCGTTATTTTCTGTCTCTGAGATGTAACTGGCCCCGGATAGTTCTGATTTATGCAGGCACGATTTCGAGCAGATAAGCAGGTGAGGTGAGGCCCCGTGTACGAGAGTATGCAGGAAATTGTGAGTGTGCAAAATGAAATGTCCGCGATCAGTTACGAAACTTTTACAATTGGAGCCTGCTTATTTCCTGGTATGCCTCAAGTGCTTTGTTACGCACCTGAATCACATAACGCAGGGCAATATCTGCCTGCTCTATAGAGATCATGGCGTCGTGCAAATTTTTTTCACCCCCTGTGTGTACCTGCTGAATAGCCTGGTTGGCAGCGTGCTCCTGCCGGCTCAAGTCATCCAGCATAGACCCTATCATCTCACCAAAGCTGTCAGTTGCCCGCTTGATCTCTGTTTGTTTTTCCTGGGGTTGGGTCAGCGATAACGTGTCAACTGTCTGTATGATATCCATTTATCATCCTCCAATTTCCAGGGCCTTGAGAGCCATCCTTTTGGCAGATTGTATAACCGTCGTGTTCGCTTCGTAAGATCTGGTTGCAGACATCATGTCAACCATTTCCTTCATAACACTTATATTGGGAAGCGATATATAGCCGTCCTTGTCGGCATCAGGGTGAGTAGGGTCGTAACGCTTTTGAGGCGGCTCCTGATCTTCAATTATTTTTACCACCTTCACCCCCTCGGCATGTTGATTCATCTGGGTCTGAAGCTGAGTATCAAACGATGATACAGGCGCAGACTGAAAGAGTACGGATTTCTTTTTATATGGCCCTCCTTCTGGAGTGGAGGTAGTCTCCACATTGGCCAGGTTTGAGCTGATGGTGTTGAGTCTGGTACGCTGTGCCTTCAGCCCTGATGCTGCTATATCAAAAGTGGTGAAGATATCCATTTCCTGTCTCCATGATTTGGTTCAGTTAGAAGTTATGCAATTTATGAGCCACCGTTGATGGTGTACTTGAGCAGGGCCATCTTTTTTTTGAGCATGGTGGTTGCCGCTTCATACATGATCTGGTTTTCAGATAGTTTGACCATCTCCTGATCTACACTGACTGAATTTTCGTCGCCTATACCTGTATTGTCTTTCGTTGTTTGGACGACACCTTGTACCTGCTCAATGCTGGAAGTCCCAAGCGGAATATGATTGGGGTGAGTGACAGCAGGAGAAAAAGGTTGATGGTTGACGGCTGAATGGAGCTGTTCTTCAAAGGTGAAACTTTTTGCTGAATAACCAGGAGTTTCAGCATTTGCGATATTTGATCCGATGACCTGTTGATTTTTTGCCCGCAGGTCAAGCACCTTTTGCAGCAGGATCATGGAGGTGTCAAATTGTTGTACAGGGGCCATGGTTTTTCTCCTGGTTGATGAATCGAAAATGAGTGTGTGGTGTGACGTAACCAATCACGGGGTCTGTACTTTAAGCGTTATTCTCTGCTTCTGATGTGTAACTGGTCACGGGTGAAACAGAATTGGGCAGGCACTCTTCCCCGCAGGTAAGCAGGCGAAGAGAGACGTTCGTGTACAAGAGTATGCGGGAAAGAGCGATCGGGCAAAGATGAAGTGCCCGTGATCAGTTACATTTTTTCTTTAAGCTTAATAATAGATAGCTCTTCCCGCGCCAGCTCCTGCCACAATGGTTCTCTGCCTTTTTCGGCCAATTGCTGCAGGCGATTAAGGGCCTGCTTACTGTTTTGCCTGATCTGGTCGATTCTGGCCAGCCTGAACATGGCCTGGTCACCATATTTATTTGTTGCAGCAACTGCTTGCAGGTAAGGCACCGCTTTTTCAAACTGTTTTGTCTGGAAGTACGATTCAGCCAGTCGCATCTGGTTGTCCTCTGTCTCTGGTGATGGCTCTGCGGAGACGTTTCCTTCCAGTTTGGTTATAACATCATTCCAGCGCTGCGCCTGGTAATACATATTGATCGCCAGTTGTTCCAGCTCCCGAGAAGTTGGCCGATCAGTATTATCCATGAGTTGCAGAGCCTTGAGAGTTTCATTGTTTTCCAGAAGTGCTTTTATTCTCAGGAGAAAAATGTCTTTATACAATTTGCTGTCAGGAAAACGAAAGGTGAACCTGTCAGCATAATCTTCAATAGTAGTATACTGATGGGCATCATAGAGCGACTGGATAAGCGGTAGATAAATCTTTTCCTGTTCATCCCCTGTGGAGGTGTGAAAGAGATACTGATAGGTGCGGGCCGCTCGGTCGAAAAAACCGAGATCAGTATAGGCTTTGGCCAGATCGTATAACAATGAAGAGGTGACCCATCCTCTGGTAAAAAGTGTTCTGTTCTGCTGGGCCAGCACCAGGGCTTCAATATATTTTTTTTGTGCTACCAGTTGATGGATAAGCTCTGGCAGCTGCTGAATAATCAGCGCTCTTGCCTCTGTCCGCATTGCTCCTGCCTGAAATTCGCGAAGCATTTTCATGCATTGCCTTACTGCGTTTTCCGGGTCATCCTGCAGCAGGTAAACAAGCGCCTGTTTAAACATTGCTTCTTCACGCAGAATCGGGATGTTCGCCTTTTCAGAGAGTTCGTTGTAAGCGGCGACAGCCGTATCCTGCTTAAACCTGCCGTTAATGAAATCAATATCAAGTTGTTTTAGTGTGGCCCTGTCAGCCCCCTCGGTGCCAGGAAAAGAGTCCTGAATATCAAAGAGGGCTTTCTTGATCAGCTGCTCGTTTTCGCCCTGGTGAAGTTTGCTCATTTCCAGGCGAAAGAGAGCGAGCTCGTGCTCAGCACGGCCATGGAGATGTTCATTTAAAATGGTGTATTGTCTGGCGGCCTGTTCATAACGTTTGAACGTGTACAGGACATCACAGAACCGGGCCAACGAATCGGGATACTGAGCAATGATCGTCTCGTTTTTATCGATTGCCTGGAGATACAGAACCAGGGCCTTTATTTTTTCCTTGCTCAGGTAAAGGAGGTCAGCACGACGCATGAGACGGATGGCGCTGGCCAGCTCGTCATAACCAATATCGTCTCTGTTAAGCAGCTGTCCGGCCTTGTCAATTTTCCCCAGCTCAAGGGCTGCCTCGGCTTGTAAAAGAGTGAAATAGGAGTTGAGCAAGGGGGTGGGCCTGACTTTGTCTATTGCCTCTTTGAGCTGGTAAAACCCTGGAAAGTCAGACTCATGTTTGCTGCGAAGATAGACAAATAAAAATTCTGCCAGATGGGCTATCTCTGTTTCCGGATAGTTGTATATTATCTCCTGAAGCAGCCTGTGTGATGTATAGTAATCGTCCATGCGAACCAGTGCGTCGGCATAGCTCAGGAGAAGAAAATTGCGTATTTCAACATCTTTTTCGATAGATAGTTGTTCCCTTATCTGCTGACTGACAAGCTCCCAGTTATTTTTTGCTGCATTATTTGTAATATGATCAGGAAGCCATTCCCCGACAGGCATCCTTGGTTCAAGGGCGGCTGCGAGGGGAAAAGGCGGTAACGTGTAGGTCGCTGGAGGACGAATATCAACCGGGGATTCGTACTCAGAAAAAAAGGAAAGCCAGTCACCCGGATAGGGGGATACATTGATAGGGTTGGTATAATCAATGGTATCGCGGTCAATCAGTGTCACCCCCTTGAACTGGGAGGATATATCAGGATACATTGAGGTGAACTGGTTGCCAAGAAGGATATCCAGCATGAGTGTTGCCGGCTCCTTGCGGACATTTTCTTTTATGTTTTGAGGCGGGTAGCGGAAAAAAAAGGAAATAAGTGTGCCGTCAGGCTGCTGGCGGATGAGCATCTTGACGATACGATCATCACTTGAAAAAGGTTTTATCTCTTTATTGTACAAAGTCTTTTTCAGCAAAATGTCCATTCTCTTCTTGCGCAGGGTCAATTCATATTCAAACTGCTCGGTGAAGCGAAAATACAATTGAAGGCTGACCTTCTCATCGGTTCTGTTAACAGAACTCAACAGAGGCCTTCCTGCGGCAAGGTCTACCTGAACCAGAAGTATGAAAAAACATGCAGCGTAAATTTTTATGGTACTATTTTGCATAGATTGCTTCGTAACCAATCACAGGGTCTGTACGTCTGTGTTACTCTCTGCTTTTGACATATAACTGGTCACGGGTGCAACAGATTTGTATAACCACTCTTTTTCTTTATACAAGAGCATAAGGGAAAGAGTGATCGGGCAAAGATGAAGTGCCCGTGACCAGTTATATTGCTTCAGAAACTGACTTGCACCTGTTCAGAAAGAGTTTTCCCCTCTTTTTTTTTGATATACTTACAGTTTATTTTTGTAATATTAAGCAGATGACCGCAAATATTTGTTGCACACCCCAAGCTTGAATGTAACTGCCTCGCAGGGCATGGAGCTCCTTGGTTTCACTTGCTTTGAGCCTGTGGCTGCTTTCAGTTTGCCCGGATTTGGGCAAGCGCGGCTGGCAGCTGCAGTCCCTTTGTGCGGCCAATCGTGACCGCCTGAAGATGGTCGTCCTGGGGGGTGTTATGCCTGAACAAATATCTTCATTTTCGGGCAGATACTACTTCAGTGTATCTGGTTATGTTATGCAATTAATATTCCATGCTGGAAAAGGCAGCTTGTTGGATCGTACAGAGCAAAGATTGCAGAAAATAGTGGAAAGGAGCGTCTGCTTTCCGGGCGGCACAAAAACAACGGTAACCAATCACGGGGTTTGTATTTGGGTGTTATTCTCTACTTCTGACGTGTAACTGGTCACGGGTGCAACAGAATTGGGCAAGCACTCTTTTCCGCAGGTAAGCAAGTGAAGTGAGACTCCGTGTACAAGAGTAGGCGGGAAAGAGTGATCGGGCAAAGATGAAGTACCCGTGATCAGTTAAAAACAACGGAGGCTAACTGGTTGCAGTTCAGATAGAAAATTAGCTTGGCGACGTGGTATTTGTAGAAGACGCTTGATTTTTCCCCTTTGCATTGATATTAAGGGTGTTGAAACAATCAATCTATCTCTTTGAAAATGTGTTATTTTGCAGAAAAAGCCTTTTGCTGAATTTGCTCAGAACTACAAAGAGTTACGCTGACCTTCTCAGCACCTTTATATTGTCCTGTATTATGAAGAAAATGGGATAAAATATACTTACCCTTATTAGGTATATAATTTATCTGAAGAACTACTTGTAACTACTCAGGAGGTATCTTTCATGGCAAAAAATGTATTGCTTGTTGATGATTCAAGCACAATGCGAAAAATAATTAGTCGCTCCCTTCGTCAGGCAGGGCTTGATTTTGGTGATATTTTTGAAGCTGGTGATGGCCAGGAAGCCCTTGATGTACTTGAGAAAGAAAATGTGGATATTGTGTTGAGTGACATTAATATGCCCAATATGAATGGTATTGAGTTTTTGCGAGAAAAATCGGGGCGGGACAGTATAAAAGATATTCCTGTGTTCATGATTTCAACAGAAACTGGTGACGACATTATAGGCGAGGCAAAAAGCCTTGGCGCAATCGGAGCACTGAAAAAACCTTTTACTCCAGACAAGGTCAACGAAGTTCTGGGGCCTTTGATGTAGGTAGATAACCCGAAGCGTTCAGTAGAGGTGATATTTTCGTGGATCTTGAGAAAGAATTGACCAAGAAATTAACGGAATCTGCGGTTGAGATATTTACTGGCATGGTAATGATGGAACTTGAACCTGCCAGCAAGCCTGTTCGTGAATTAAGGGAGCTTAAACAATCCATTACGGGAATGGTCGGGCTTGCCGGGATGTACAAAGGACTGTTGGCAATACACGTCCCCAACGAAATAGCCAAGACCATTACCGGTAATTTTCTTGGATTAGAAGTTGATCAAGTTGATGAAGTCAATGAAGATGTCCAGGATGCCATTGGTGAGCTCGCCAATATGCTGGGGGGCAGTCTTAAAAACATATTATCGGATAAAGGCAAAGATATTCAACTTTCACTGCCCTCAACCATATCAGGAGAATCGTACACGTTTATGCCGCAAAGCGAGATCGATAAGTTGATCCTGGCCTTTAATGTTGCCCAGGGTATTTTTTATGTACAAGTCGAACTGGAATCATAGCCTGTGAATGACGCTGAAAACAGACAAGAAATTCATATCAGGACGGCAGACCTGGAGCGATTTATTGTTAATGCCACCTGTGAAGTCTTTGCCGCCATGGTTTTTCTTGACATTGAACCTGGTGCACTGCAAGTCGGCCAAAATGTTACCATTGATGCTGCGTTAAGCAGCATGATCGGGCTGACTGGTGACATCAGGGGAATGGTCAGTGTTCACTGTTCTGATACGGCTGCAAAAGGCATCACCGGAAGCATGCTTGGCATGGAAGTTGAGAGCCTTGGTGAAGATGTAAAAGATGCTATAGGAGAAATTGCTAATATGGTCGCAGGTGGATTAAAGGATTATTTTGCGGCCCAAAATCTGGCTATACAGCTCGCTATTCCAACAACGGTAATAGGGCAATCACTTCGTATCAGCGGGCTTCCAGGAGGAACAAGAGTGATGGTGCCGTTTTCTCTTGCCGACAGTACTTTTGGAGTGGAATTAAAATATATTATATCGTGAGTAGTTATTGTATATGTAGTCATCCCTCTGTTTGTAACTGGTCACGGGCACTTCATCTTTGCCCGATCACCATTGCCCGCATCCTCTTGTACACGAAAGTCTCACTTCGCTTGCTTACCTGCGGAAAAGAGTGCTCGCCCAATTCTGTTGCACCTGTAACCAGTTACACGTCAGAACCAGAGAATAACACTTAAAATACAGCCCCCGTGGTTGGTTACGTTGCCACAGTGCTTTTGGATAAAATGTGCAGTGTTCAACTGTTCCCTGTTCTTAACGCATTTTTTTCCTGGCTTTTTTATTCTTTTGTTTAAACAGTCAGGAGAATTTGTCGAAATATAAGATAGATATGCGGTAAAAAAACATCTCCATACGTAAAGCAAGTGAAACCAGGGTAATACATGCCCTGTGAGTAGTTACTTCCTCCGTACAAAGGTATTTCTGGCAGCAATGGAAAATAAAAAAAATCTGGAACAGCTGAATAAAATTATCGAAGCCTGCAAAGATCGAATACAGGAGGAGATTTCTACCTTATTAGGCAAAAAATTTCAGATTGCCAGCCATAAAGAACCGAAAGTAAGCAGTAAGGGGCAGCTTTTCGAGCAATTGGAAGGTAAAAGTGTCCTTGCTCACATACAACTTGAAGGGGAACTGGAGGGAAAGGGGTGTGTCCTGGTTTCTCTGGCCGATGCAATCCGCATCGGTGGTACCCTGATTATGTTGCCTGAGTCAGAGCTGGAGGCAGTTCTGTCTGAAGAAAAATATACAGAGGAGCTAGAGGATTCGTACGGCGAAGTTGCTAATATTTTTTGCGGCTCGCTTACCTATACTTTTGAAGAGCACTATCCAAAAAGCTTTCGGATTGTTCGTACCGAACAGGAAATAGTCCTTCCCTTAGAAGTCGATATAGATTCCGGCGAACCTGTTCCGGTTGGCAGTTATTATACGTGTTCGTTTCTCATGAACCTGGAAGGCAGGGAAATGGGAGAGCTGAAAGTCGTTCTTCCTGCAGCTCCATTTGGGCTGGCAGAAGAGACAGCGTTCCAGGATGATTCTCAGAAAAAAGATGAATCGTCGCAGGCGGTGAAAGAAAATGGAGAGGAAACGACCACCTCAGTAAAGCAAACCGTGGCAGAACGTGAAAAAGTGAAAAAAACGGAGGCTGAAATTCTTGAACAGCAGGAGGGAAAAGATAAAGCATCTGAAAAAGAACCGGCCCCTGTTGCGGTAAAGAAAAAAGATATAAATAAACAGAAAAAAATCGTCGATACCCTGCTGCAGAATGCACAGGAAAAGATTGCTGAGGAAATAGGAATTCTTACAGGAGGAACGTTAAGCATCTCTAATCCAGAGGAGCAGATTTATACAAAGAAAGATTTCCTTGAGCAGGCAGGCGGTAAACAGGCCCTGGCCCGGATGGCTGTCCGTGGTGACGCTGATGGTGAGGTTTTCTTGTTTGTACCGATCGCTGCTGCAATCCACCTGGGTGGAACACTTATCATGCTTCCGGAAAGCGAGCTGAAAGAGACTGTTCGCAAAGAGTTGTTTGGAGAAGAATCTGCAGATGCTTTTGGAGAAATCGCAAATATAATTGCCGGGGTATACACCCTGGTTTTTGAAGAGCAATACCGGAAAAATTATGGATTTGTCAAAACGACCGTAGAGACAATCGTTCCTGTAAAGATTGACCCTGACAGCGATGATACTCTTCCCAATCAGCTTTACTACCTCTCTGCGTATGATATTTCATACAATGGCGAGGAATTGGGAAGGGTGCAGATCATCTTCCCTGCTTCCCTGCTTGAGCTGGAAGGATTGCTTGCTTCCGATGACCCTGAACCGGCTCAGCAGCCCACCTTGGCAAACGATAAAATCTCCACGTCAGATGAGGCCTTGGCAGGGGAAGTACAAGTTGGGGGCAAGGCTTTTGGCCAGGCGGTTAGTGCTCTTGGGCAGTCTTCCGGAAGTGACGGGGCAGACATCATCGTCTTCAGTGATGATTTGACTGAAAATGAACGTCTTGGGGTTTTTTTTGAGGAACTCGGATATACTTATCAGATGTTACCGTTTAAATCCTCTGTCAATGACTACCTGACCAACGCTGTTCAGCTGGTTTTTCTCATTATGAAAAATGTCAATGAACAGGGCTTTGGAGTGGCCATAAAAATCAGCAGCAGCGGGTATAATGTCCCGCTCATCCTGGCTGGCCCCGCATGGACCAGATCACTGGTTATCAAAGCTGTGAAGTACGGAGCCGGAGATATTCTCATCACTCCCGCGACAAGAGAAGACCTCAGGGAAAAGATAGAGCTGAATTTGCCGAGAAAGGCCGCTTGACCAATGACAGCTATCCTTCCGGGTTCAATTCCTTCTTCTTGATTTTTTCAAGCAGGGTTGTTCGTTTTAAATTGAGCAGGCGAGCAGCTTCTTTTTTGTTCCCTTTGGTTTTTTTTAGCGCGTTTACAATGAGTTGTGTCTCAAAATCATTAACCAGGGCATTGAAATCTATCCCGTCATCCGGCCACGACTCGTCCGGTACCTGGGGAACTTGAGGCATAGCAGTAAACAGGCCAAGCTGCTCTGGAGAAGGTTCATCTTTTTCCTGTGTTCCCGTTGCAGGAAGAGATGAGAGTGATTCAGGGGGAAACCTGTACTTTTCCGGCAGGTCCTTGTAGCAAACCTGGCTTCCACCATGCAGGATAGTCATGTGGTGAACAAGGTTTTCCAGTTCCCGTACATTTCCGCGCCAGTTCAGGTTAGTCAGGGTCTGCATGGCGGTCAGGTCAAATCCGAGCAGCCCCTTTTTCTTGGATTGAGAAAAATTTTTGACGAATAAGTCGATGAGCAGCGGGATATCATCTCTTCTGTCCCTGAGCGGGGGAATGGAGACCGGAATAACGCTTAGACGATAGAAAAGATCTTCCCTGAACTGTCCCTCGTCAACCAGTTCTTCAAGGTTTCGATGAGTGGCTGCAATCACCCTGACATTTACCGGGATTGGCTTTAGTCCGCCAACTGGTTCAAACTCTCTCTCCTGGAGTACTCTCAGAAGCTTGGCCTGCAAGGCTGGCTTCATATCTCCAATTTCGTCGAGAAACAGGGTGCCTCCATTGGCATATTCAATGCGGCCGGTCTTGTTGCCTGTAGCTCCAGTGAATGCACCTTTTGTGTATCCGAACAGCTCACTTTCCAGCAGATCGTCCGGGATTGCTGCACAATTGACCGGTACAAAGTTTTTTTTGTTTCTTGGGCTATGGGCATGGATTGCCTTGGCAACAAGTTCCTTGCCTGTGCCTGATTCACCCTGAATAAGCACGGTTCCGATATCATCTTCTGCGAGCTTGCCGATAAGTTTGAAGAGCTGCTTCATGCAGGCACTTCTGCCAATGATGCCGTGAAATTGATTCGGGGCCATGGCTCAGAGAGGCATTTTGTCAGCAAGTCTGCTGGTTGTGCGGCGCATATTAAGGCTGAGCAGCCGCATTATTTTTTTGAGGAGAGCAACCCCTACAGCCGGGTATCTTGCTGTGAGGATATCAAACCCTTTTTTTGTCAATATTATGACTACGCTGGGTTGTCGGGCAATAACACTGGCTGATCTGGGGGACTTGTCAATGATGGACATTTCTCCAATGGTGTTGCCTTTTCCAAGCCTGGCTATAATCCTGTAGTTGCCGTCCACAGACTTTTTCAGGACATCGAGCAGTCCCCTGACAACAAAGCACATATAATCACCTTTTTCTCCTTCTGTGAACAGATATTCCCCACGAAGAATTTCCATAAAATTCATATGTCTGGACAGGGTGTCCAGTTCCTCCATCTTGAAGGAATCAAATAAGGGGAGAGAGAGGATAAGATCCCTTGTTTTTTCTTCGTTTTCAGTAAGGGGTGGAATGGACATAAAACGATAGCTGCAAGGTAAAATAACGCCAACTCCTGACATTTAATGTAATGTACAGTACCATATCATATACGTGAAAGACAAGCAGCTTTCAGAAAAAGTGTCATTTTCTTGACAACAAAATAAATAAAAATTTTTTTCGTGAGTTGTCGTGATATGAATAATATTATTTTACGGAATTTTTTGGTGTTGAGTACAGCAACTCTTTTTATCTGCATAAATGCTGCCTGGGGTGGCCAGGCATATGTGCTGAAAGTGCTTGATGGCGACTCCATTCAGGTGAAAGAAGGGGCACGGATCTACGATATACGGCTGTATGGAGTGGATGCCCCCGAGTATGACCAGCATTACGGTAACAGGGCAAGGCGTTTTACTTCTGAGTTGATACGGAGAAAAAACATAACTGTTCAGGCAAAATACAAAGATCGTTATGGCCGGGTAGTAGCTGTTGTGATGTCACAGGGAAAAAATGTGAGCAAGGAGCTGGTTAGAAATGGTCTGGCGTGGGTGCATCCTTATTTTTGCAAGGATAAGCGGCAATGCAGCATGATGACGCAGGATCAGCTTGCGGCAAAAAAAGCAAAGCTGGGCCTCTGGAAGGATGCAAAGCCAATACCTCCGTGGAAGTGGAAGAAAAGCCGCAGGAGGTGAGCCCTTCAATATAACCGATCATGGATGCAGCAGAATTGTGCAGGCACAACTCCCCACTATACAAGAGTATACGGGTAGTTGTCCTCGTGCAAAGATGAGGGGCCTGAGATTTTTTTCAGTTTTTCAACCGATTTTTTCTTTATACATCCCAGAATGAATGGTAGGACATGTCAAGAGCAAGACGTACAATGGTTTTTCCTGCCCTGATCAGAGGAATGTATATGTTTAAACGTTTCATCAATATTTTTTTATTTGTCTGTCTGACGTTAGTAACAGGTGTTTCCGGTGTAAAAGGTACCCCACTTGGTTCATCTCGTCCTGAAGTGCAGAAAAATTATCAGAAACTGATAGCAACCAGGACATGTCCTGGTTGCTATCTTGCGGGAGTAGTCCTGATAAGAGCTGCCCTTCGCGGTGTCAACCTGGAAGGTGCCAACCTGGCCGGGGCTCAACTTAATCTTGCCGACCTGGCCAATGCTAACTTAAAGAACGCCAACTTGCAGGGCGCCGCTCTTGGAGGGGCTGACCTGGCAAATGCGGATCTCAGCGGTGCCAACCTTACTGGTGCGGTGCTTGAGGGGGCTTTTTTAGAAACAGCAATTATGGATGGTAAAGTTGTTACCCGGCCGCAGTCTACTGATGAAGAAGAGTTGACCAGAGGAGAGAAAGTGTATGTGCCCAATGAATCTTCCTCAAAGACAGTACCTTATACCCAGGAAGCAGTTGTAGCAAAAGATCAGGTATCCCGCAAAGGAGATGGTGCTGATCAAACTGATGAGAAGAAAAAATCACAGCCAGTAAAATCTGCATCTTCAAAAAAAATTATGCCAATGGCCGATGCCGTTGTTCCAGAAGAAGCTGTGGAAAATGTGGAAAAGGAAAGAGATGCAGGAGCTTTGAAAAAACTGGCGTCTTCAGTTGACAGCAAGAGTGAGCTTCAACCTGCTGATGTGCGCAAAAATGAAGAATCTTCATCCGGCAATGAGGTGAATGACCAGCAGAAGATCATTGAAGTGTTGCTTGACACGAAGCGCTGTGTTGCCTGTGACCTTGGCGGTATTGATCTGTCGGGCAAAAAATTGAAAAATGCTGATCTTGAGAGGATTAATCTTGAGGATTGTTTACTTCGCGAAACCGATTTTAGAAAAGCCAACCTGAAAGGTGCTAATTTTTCTGGCGCTGATTTAAGAGGTGCAGATTTTCGTGGAGCTGACCTCTATTTAGCAAATTTTCACAAAGCCGATGTTACCGGTGCACAATTTGATGATGCACTTCTTGATGCAGCTGATTTTTCTGGTGCTGCAGGAGTGGAAATACTGCAGAAAGAGTTGAAGAAATAGTGCCTGCTCCAGCTTCCCCATCTTCAGACGATCAGGATTGGCCGCATAGATACGTGTTATATTCGTCAATCGCGGTTGTCAAGATCTGGACGAGCTGAAAGCAGGCACAGGCGTGAAGCAAAAGGGTACATGCCCAGTGAGTAGTTATAGTAGACGAAAGACCAGTTCCTTAATTATCTTGACAGGTGTTGTGCCTTTCGTTATAAAAAACGATTTATGTCTATCCATATCACAACATGCCATTAACAAGGAGTGAGTATTCATGGCTAATCATAAGTCTGCTCTAAAGAGAGACCGTCAAGCAAAAGTACGGCGCCTGCGCAATCGAATGAATAAATCTTCAATGAAAACAGCCGTAAACAAGGTTGAAGCAGCACTTGTTGCCGGTTCCGAGGAGCAAGCTAAAGAGGCCTTGCATAAAGCTATCCCGATTATACAGCGTACTGCTGCCAAGGGTACGATTCATAAGAATACTGCATCCAGGAAGGTGTCCCGCTTGACGAAAAGGGTCAACAAGATGCAGCCGCTGGGATAGGATATTTTATTCATTTTGTGTGATAATATTAAGAGTATAAGGTTTAGGGCCATGGCGACATTATGCAGCCATGGCTTTTTTATTGGATAAGCCGTTTACAGGCTTTTCCGGGGCTGGACACGTATAAGGCTTTTCATAGCTGACCAGCGTGGCTGGATCAGGTTTGCCAACCACAAACGAACCATGAAAGCTCGCCTCTACGGCAATGGATGGTCATCTCTTCCCTGAGAGCCTTTCATGGTAACCACTCACAGGTCACCCATCTTCTAGCGATCGCGATTGACCGCATAGAGGGACTATAGCTGCCAATCGCGCTTGCCCGAATCTGGATAACCTGAAAGCAGTTACAGGCGTAAAGCAAGTGAAACCAGGGTGATACTTGCCCTGTGAGTAGTTTGTGGCGTATAGACGAGGCGTAACTGATCACAGTGTCTGTACCTCCCCTTTATTCGCTACTTTTTGAGTATAACTTTGGCCACGGGTGCAACAGAGTTTCGCAGGCACGATTCTGGGCGGGTAAGCAAGCGAAGTGAGCCCGGATTTCTCATCAGCTCAGGCGGTGCCAGGTTCGGTAGTTTTTGGTAACTCATTATACTTAGGTATATGTGTTGCCGAAATACTGGCGAAGATGGTGCCGCCTGGGCTGACCTCTGGTGAACATTTTGTCGAAATTTAAGACTGCGTACGGACATCACATTCATCTGTTTTTATGTGTTTCTTTTCAGATCAGACACCATGTTCATGAAAAATCCGGGCTAGTATTCGTCTGCCAATAAAAGCGTCAATGTCAGTTTGACCGGCGAAAGTCTTATGTGAGACGACAGCACCACTGGAAATCTTTTACAAACTGTGATCGACCAATGACTACACTGCAGAAGAGAACGCGTATAAAAATTTGTGGTATCACCAGACTTGAAGACGCTGAAAAGGCTGTGCAGGAAGGGGTTGACGCCCTTGGTTTTGTGTTTTTTGAAAGCAATTCCAGAAATATCGATCCTGAAGAGGCAAAGCGAATTATTGGCAATCTGCCTCCTTTTATTGATACTGTAGGAGTTTTTGTTGATAAAAAAAGAAGAGAGGTTGAAGAGATTGTCGATTATTGTTTTCTAAACTATATTCAGCTGCATGGGGAAGAGTCACCTGAATATTGCGAGCGGATTGCCCGTCACGTGTCTCCCTGCCAGGTCTTGAAGGCTTTTCAGGTTAATGCTCATCTGTCAGCAGATACAATTTCCCCCTATACAGATTTTGTTTCTGGTTTTGTCCTGGATGGCTACCAAAGAGGAGCAAAAGAGGGGGGCGGGGAGGCTTTTGACTGGACAACCATAAATAAGTTTTATTTTAAAAAACCATATTTGCTGGCAGGAGGATTAGACCCAGGCAGCGTTACCCAGGCCCTGAAAAAAGTGAAACCGTATGGCGTGAATGTAAACTCAGGAGTGGAGAAAAAAACTGGCGTCAAGGATCATGAGTTGATGAGTGAGTTTATCGCAAAGGTACGGGAGTACGATAAAGGATCGGTTGCCCCGGATTTTTCCTGAACATTTTGTCTAAGTAACGGAACTGATCACAGGCACTTCATCTTTGCACGATCACTCTTTCCCGTATACTCTTGTATAGCGGAAAAGAGTGCTTGCCCAAATCGGTTGCACCCGTGACCAGTTACACGTCAGAAACAGAGAATAACGCTTAAAACACAGACCCCGTGACTGGTTACGTTATGGCAGGTGAGGCCTGACATTGTACGTTAGATATAATTTAATATTTTTTTTCTCAGAGATACGTAAATCAGGCAGGCGCCTTGGCTTGACTCTGATTTTAATGACGGTCATTTTTTTTATTGTCTCCGGGGAATTGCTTCAATTTTTTCAAGAGCATCTGGGCGAGCAATTATATTTTTTTTCAGTGGCCGGCCCTTTTTTGGCGCATGTGAAGCTCGCTTTTTTCGGCGCTTTGTATGTTCTGATGCCATTTGTTATGTATGTAGTGTGGCAAGCTCTGGGGAAACCGTTCGAGGTGACGGGTCGGTTGCTTTTCTGGTATGTATCGGCGACCTGTTTTCTCTTTTATTGCGGCACCCTGTTCTGTTTCTTGGTTACATTACCCTTTGGCGTGCAGTTTCTGCTCGGTTTTCAGACAGAAGACATGCAGGCGCTGATATCAATTGGCAGATTTGTTAACTTTGTGACCATTTTCGTTGTCGCCTTTGGGGGCATTTTTGAACTGCCTGTGTTTATGGTTTTTTGTGCCCAGGCTGGTATTATCAGCAAGCGGTCATTTGAAAAAAACAGAAGGTTTGCCATACTTGGTATAGCAATCATGGCATCCTTGCTCACTCCGACCCCGGATGTGGTCAATATGGCACTGATGGGAGTACCTTTGTATCTCCTCTATGAGACAGGTATTTGTGTTATACGATTGTTTAAGTTAGACAAATGAGACAAGTATGTCAGAACCAATGAGTACTGTAAGTCTTGTGCTGCGCAACCCTGCGGGAAGGGTCCCGCTGGACGTGATGAAAGCCGTGTGTCAGGTGGTGGAAGAATACAATCTTGAAATATATCTGACGACCCAGCAGAACCTCAGGCTCAACAATGTACCAGAATATGCCGTGGAAACAATAAAGTCAAGAATCGCACCATACGGCATTACCTTCAAGGCAAAGGGGTTGTTTCCGTTGCCCCGGGTTTGTGTCGGTGCTCCGCATTGCAAAATGGCAAAAATTGATCCTGCCAGTCTCAGTGAAAAAATCATGAATCATTTTGCCGGTCGTATCGGGATTAAAGAGAAGCTGAAAATAGCAATTGGGGCGTGCACCCTTGGTTGTTCAGGTACCAGATCCACCGACATCGCCATAGAGGCGACGGGATCAGGTCTCAACGTATACGCTGGCGGTAAGGATGGGGTCGCACCCCGGGCCGGCATCAGAATAAAAAAAGGGATCTCCGAAACAGAAGCGATTGAGGTCATTGAAACCCTGGTTGACTTTCATCAGCAAAAAACCAATAAGAAGCAACGGTTGTATCGATTGCTGAATGATCCGGATTTTCCATATCAGAAAGTATAAATAAATCGTAACTACTCACAGCGCATATATCACTCTGATTTCACTTGTTTTCTTTCAGAATGTGAGTCTTCCAGACCATTCCGGGAAGTTCCGGGGGAAGTTCCGGGAACACCTTACTTATTTAGCGGGAAATTTCGGGGGTACCTTGTCTATTTTTTTCGACCCCGTGATTAGACAAATGCCTTATCTTCTGTCAATAAATAAGCAAGGTGTCCCCGGAACTTCAGGTTAACGGGATTAACTGACCATAGAGGTGCGCCTTTTTGGGGGCAGCAGGAATGATTCTCCAGGCATTCGTCAGGGCGGTCGTCTTTTTGCTCTTTAACAGGTGAAGGGCAACATGACCATACGCCTGAAAGCTGCTCAGTATGAGCAATGCTGTTACAAAAAAAACTCGACACAAAGCAGCTCGTGAAAGTGAAGTATGCGGCTTCATTGTATTCCCTTTCAGTAAAAGGTTACGTACTCTGACCAGGAGGCTATACCTCTCATCAGAGGTAATCAGGTTTAGAATTCCGGGAATTCCGGAGACACCTTATCTTTTTTTTTCGACCCCGTGATTATACAAATGCTTTATCTTTTGTTAATAAATAAGTAAGGTGTCCCCGGAGCTTCAACGATACTCTCCCGGATGATGAACAAGACCTGCACGAACCGGGTTCATCTCGATATAGTGCTGACAGAAAAGGAAAGACCTCTCCTCCTGGATTATGCAGGAGCGAAACCTCCCCTCCCAGAGGGTTCCACTCCTCTTATACGTTCTATTCACATATTGAACATAACGTTGACCAA
>PDTE01000044.1 GCA_002747135.1 Desulfobulbus propionicus
TGATCGCAGCCGTCAGGGTCGTCTTGCCGTGGTCAATATGCCCTATTGTCCCAACATTGACATGGGGCTTCGTCCGCTCAAATTTTTCCTTTGCCATTTCACATCTCCTTGGACAAAAGTTCAATTAGACTCAGCCGACCTGAAAGCGCAATCGACTGACATGTGGAGCCCACGACCGGACTTGAACCGGTGACTTCCTCCTTACCAAGGAGGTACTCTACCACTGAGTTACGTGGGCCTTTAATTAGATTAAAAAACTGCACACAGGGTATGTTCACCCTGCCCTGTTTCACTTTTTAAGCCTGTACCGTAACCAGTCACGGGGTTTGTACTTCTTCATTATTCCCTGCTTCTGACGTGTAACTGATCACAACTTGCCCAAACAGGCAAACCTGACTGACAGCTAAATCTCTCCAGCAGCCATCGCAAGCCTTCGCAGTCGCCCGAGGACGGACGAAATGAAAGCAATTACAGTTAATATATTTTCCATGCTGCTGACAACAGATGGAGCGGGAAACGAGACTCGAACCCGCAACCCTCAGCTTGGAAGGCTGATGCTCTACCAATTGAGCTATTCCCGCCCATAACAGCAAACAACATAAAGAAATCATATGGTGGAGGGGGGAGGATTCGAACCTCCGAAGGCTTCGCCGACAGATTTACAGTCTGTTCCCTTTGGCCACTCGGGAACCCCTCCTCAATATTACCTGGTGTCATGTCAACGCTGAAATGTCAGTATATTGCTCCGGATTTTTCTTGTCCTTATGCAGCCTTGCCCTGCGCTGCATCGTAGCACTGTGTGATACAGGGCAAGACTGCACAAGGGCTGAAAAAGACAAGCAGGATACGACAGAGCAGCGTTGACAGGACACCAGCTCAATAAACACAAAAAATCTTGCGATCTTGTGCTTAACCAGCCTTTTCCATGGAGCTGGCGATGGGACTTGAACCCGCAACCGCCTGATTACAAATCAGGTGCTCTACCAATTGAGCTACGCCAGCATGAACTATTAATTTAAACACAGGTCACCAGCTCAGTCAATATATTTTTAAAAAAATGTGTAACTACTCATAGGGTATGTACCCTCTTTATCTTACTTGCTTCAAGTCTGTAACTGCTTTCAGGTTGCCCAGATTCGGGTAAGCGCGATTGGCAGTGATACCCCTTTATGCAGCAGGTCGTGATCGCCCGGCGACAGGTAAGCCGGGAGCAGTTACCGTGAGTAATCCGGGGCAAGGCTCACCATGCCGGGCAAACAAAAAAGCCGAAGGCAGCGCGCCATCGGCTTTACAAAGATATATTTTGCCGGGCACTATTCGTTCAACGGATCTTTTACATAAACAGATTCACGGTATCGTTCAAAAGCCAGGGCAAAGGTTCTATACACGATATGAGCAAACTTAGTGTATGGCAGATAAAGAAAGAGCATCATCACTGCGACAAGATGCAGATAATAAACAACATAGCCAAGTGAAGGGATTCCTACCAGACGAAGCAGCTGTGCGCTAAAACCGGTCACACCGACCCCGGCAATAATCCAGATCAAAAACCAGTCATAAAAGTTTTTTGATGCCTTTCCCTGTTCCTCCTGCTTTGTACGATTCATCCATAGAATACCGATACCAACCAGCAGAGCTACTGATGAAACATTAGCAAGTAATTTAAAAGGGTTCCACATGGAAATTGGTCCATGCATGGATGGGATAAAGATACCAACGACATCCTGCGTAAAAAGGGAGTAACATGTTACAATAAACAGCCCAATAAAAGACCACATCAAAGGCTTATGGCCTTTAACCCGGTCAGCATTGAATGAGCACTCCTCAAACCTGCTGTGCTTGACACTTTCCACTACGGAAGGCCAAAGGAAATCACTGATAAACCGGCCTGCAGACGGTCGATACAGCATCTCGCCCACCCCGAGATTCTCTTCCATCTTCTTCCACATGGCAGAAAGCCCCTTATACAGCGAAAAGACAGCTATACCTACTGATGTGAGCATGATCAAGTCGATAAACAGCACATTTTTGGCTAGAAGACGAAAATCCCAGTGCCCAAAAAAATGAGTATAACCAACTCGGGCAAACTGTTCTTCTGCCGGGATATGCATTCCACCGGAAATAGCCCACATAACAAAAATCACTACCGCTGGTATCCCGATCAGAACTGGCAAATTTTTGACAGAGCTGCAAAGGTTGGCCAAACCTTTTGGCCAACCATAAAATTTATAGGCATACGCCCTGATAGCGCCAAGCACATCTCCAGGTTTAGCACCTCTTGGACACATATCAGAACAGTCACCACACTGATGACAGAGAAAAACATTGGCATCAGCCAGCAATTTATCCTTCATTCCCCATTGCGCCAGAATCATTTCACGGCGGGGGAAGGGGTCGCCGTCTGTGGAAAGCGGACAGGCTACAGAACAGGTAGCACATTGATAGCACTGCTTTAAAGTGTCGCCGCCAGCCTCCTTCATATCCTTAATAAACTGTAAATCAGGTTGAACATTCATAGACATTGTATCCTCCTGTCATGAAATAAGAAAAATCCACATATCTTAATAACGGCATACATTAAAAAAACTGCAGATACCGACCGCCACTCCAGGCAGGCCGGTATCAAAGATAAACAGGGGATTAAAAGCCCTTGAATGGATTTGGTCCCATTTCAATGATTTCCTCAACAAACTCATCAATAATACCCGGAACCTTATCATAATCGGAAATCGCGATCTCACGAACACCGCATCGTTCAGGCTCTAGACCAAGAGAACCAAGGGTTTCACCAATATTTTCCATGCGTTTGGTTGCTATTTCTGATCCTTTGACAAAATGGCACTGGTAATCATCGCCATACTTGCAGCCAAGCAGAAGAGCACCATCCATCCCGGAAGACATGGCATCCTTGATCCACACCATGTTCACGGAGCCAAGGCAGCGAACCGGAATAAAACGAACCAGTGCATTCATCTTGTTGCGATGCATACCGGACATGTCAATCGCTGGATAGGCGTCATTTTCACAGACAAAGACGGCAATTCGTAATTTATCTTCATCATCATCAGGCACTTCTATGGATTTGACCATGGACCCGATCATGTCAATGGAATAATCGGCAAAATTGATGATACGTTCAGGGCATGCACCCATACAGGTACCGCAGCGACGGCAACGGGTCGGGTTGGGCAGAGGCGTGCCTTTTTCATCGTCATCAAGTGCGCCGAACGGACATTCTTCTGTACAGCGCTTACATTGCGTACATCGGGAAAAGAAAAAATCAGGAAAGGTCTGATCACCGGAGCGAGGATGAACAGCAACGCCTCGGTTTGCAGACTCTATACACTGAATTGCCTTGAGCGCAGCCCCGGTGGCATCGTCTATGGTTTCCTCCATGGTTTCGGCCTTGCGGACACCGCCACAGGCGTAGATACCGGTTCTGCGGGTTTCGTAGGGAAAACAGATAAAATGTGAGTCAGCGTACCCGTCAAAAAGGTCCAGATCCAGGAAAGCAGGGCCCTGTCTGTATGCCAGGTTAATCACATGTTCATGGGCGGTCGTAGGCACCATTCCCGCTGAAAGAACCACCATGTCAACTTCAAGGGCAAGATCCTCACCAAAAAGGGTATTTTCAGCGGTAACGACAAGGCCACTGCCATTTGCCTCTACTTTGGTCACGGCAGCCTTGGTCATAAACACGTTGTCTTTGGCCTGCATACTCTTGTAGTACATTTCTGCGTTGCCGGGTGTCCGCATATGCTGATACAAAACAAAAGCGGCACCGTCTTCCGGATTATCGTCAACCACATAGTTGGCCTGCTTCAGGGCAACCATGGAGGTTACAGAATTACAATACGGAAAATCCTTGTCATCTTCCTTGGCACCGGGGCTGAGGACAAAGGCGACCTTCGCCGGCACGGTCCCGTTTTTCGCCATTTTCTCAAATTCAGCGTTGGTGACAACGTTATTGACCTTCCCGTAACCAAGATGGTCAAACTCAGAAACATCGGCAGGTTTCCAGCCGGTAGCAAGAACCACAGCACCAAACATTTCACCGTCAGCGTTCTTCTCTGTGTATTTAATGAGCCCGGCGTTGGGGTCTTCAATTTCTCCTTTTTCTATTTTCTCCTGCTCGTCAACAGTCACCCGCTCAGGGGCGTCCCACTCGGTCCTGCTGCCGGCTGCTTTCAAGGTAACATTAAATTCGCCGGGAGCTCCAGCGATACGGGCAACTTCTGTCGCTGTTTTCACTGTTATCCGGGCATCACTTTCCGCATCAGCTATCAGCTGCTCAATATTAGGTGCTTCAAGTTCAGCATACGGATAGGTTGTCGGAAACATTTTGCGCCAGCCCAGCGCCTTGCCGCCAAGCACTTCCTCTTTTTCGACAAGGGTTACCTCATAACCGGCTCTGGCCGCTTCCTTGGCAGCGGTAAGACCAGCTATACCACCTCCCATAACCAGAATTTTCTTGCTGATTGATTCCATTTTGTATGGATCAGGCTTCTCGGTTTTTTGCGCACGAGTAACTGCCATCCGTACATAATCCTGACCCATCTCATTGATGAATTCTTTTTCTGTATCAGAAAAAGCCTCTCCATCTTCAGGCTCACCTACAGCCCATGCTACCTGCTCTCGCAAGTTACAGCGAATTGTTATTGTGTTATCGCCAAAATTAAACTCCTCCTGCATAACCCGGGGAGAGCATCCGCAAACAACAATAGTGTTCACACCTTTTTCGCTGATATCTTTCGCTATCATGGCACGTCCTTCCGGAACGCAGAGACGTGCATTTTCCTTCAATTCAATACCAAGTTCAGATGCAGCATCCTTTAACCCGTCAATATCAAGCACATTGCCTATACCGCACCCGGTACAAAGATATCCACCATATACTTTTTCCATTGCCTCTCCTCCTAGCGTCCAGTCTGAATTGCTTTAAGAGCCGCTGCAGTGGAAGACTGACCGCTGGTATATACATCAACAGCAGCTTTGGCACAGCCGGCAGAAATCATGCCTTTTTCAGGCTCGGATACAATAAAACCGTTACCATCAATTGTCAGGCCGTACTGCTGCCCGTTTTCAAGAGCCGGTTTCATTCCAGTCGCCAAAACACACATGTCAACTTTCTGCTGAACCCTGGTGGCAGTAAGCGTATTTTCAGCAACAACAGTAACCCCGCCGTCTCCTTCAGCAACAATATCAGCAACTTTACCCTTGATAAACACCGTGTTTTCATCATCTGTAAATTTGGCCCGAAAACTCTCATACTTGCCAGGGGTACGAAAATCTATATAAAAAACATAGATTTTGGCTTCAGGATACTGCTCGCGAATATATGAAATCTGCTTGAATGTGGCCATACAACAAATATAGGAACAATGCTCCATATGATTTTCATCGCGGGAACCGGCACATTGCACAAAAGCAAATGATTCTGGTTCCTTATCGTCACCAGGACGCAGGATTTTCCCGGCTGTCGGGCCATTGGGGGCAGCCAGACGTTCCATGATCATATTGGTTATAATAGCCGGTGATGACGAATATTTCAGGTTTTCTATCTTTTCAGGATCATATGGATTCCAGCCAGTGGCCCAGATTATGGAACTCACATGCAAGGTAAATGTCTTGGGTTCCATACTCAGATCAACACATCCTTCGCCATAGTCACAGGCAGCCTTCATCGCTGCCAGGCTTTCCTCGGAAATAGCGTCCTTCTCTGCTACAAATCGCATGGGATAGGCCATCTCATGAGGAATGTACAAAGCCTTGACCCGGTCCATACCAAAGTTAAAGGGATTATCTATTTCGTCCTTACAGGCTTCAACACAAGAGGCACAGGCCCTGCCGTTATTTTTCACATACCGGGGTGTTGTTTCCAGTTCCACCTTGAAATTACCTGGTTCTCCAGATATTTCCTTGATGACAGTAAGGGTATAGGTCCTGATATTCCGGCTGTCCTTTATGCGTCTGAAATTAATTTCAAGCCCGCAGGTAGGAGGACAAAGTTTTGGAAAATATTGATTCAATTGTGCTACACGGCCCCCCAGATAAGGGTTTTTCTCCACTAGAAAAACGTCCTTACCAACTTCTGCGGCTTCGAGGGCAGCTGTCAGGCCGCTGATGCCGCCGCCGACAACTAATACTGCACCATTTCCTGCAGTGTCACTCATGCCAAACCTCCATAAATCTCATATTGACGAAAGGTGCTTTCTGGTTCAATTGATCCGAAGAGAAGATTTACCTTATCTTCCGTATCAACTCAAACAAAAAACCGGATATACAAAAAATCTCCAGACCCCTCACAGGAGTCTGGAGATTATAAGTCACACAATCAAGGTCGAAGTTGAATTAGATCCAAGGATCGGTCTCGATAATGTTAAGACATTCAACCTTCTCACACTTCCATTCCTTGGTTTCAGGATCAAAGGTGGAGTTAACGAAAGCTTTCCAGTTTTCGTCGTCACAGGTTGGGAAGTCAGAGCGATAATAGAATCCGGGATAACGGGATTCCTTACGGAACTCAATGTGACGGATATGGGTTTCAACACACCAGATACGGTGATAGTTTTCCCAGGCACGCATCAACTCGTGCAGGTCACCGGCTGCCATCTTCTCAGCATCTTCACGCAGCATGGCAAGAAGATCCAGGCAAATATTCAGCAGTTTACCAGAGGTCATATAGTAGGTTGCAACACCACCGCCATACTCATCGGTAGCTTTCATCAAACGCATCATCATACCGGAGGGCTTGCAGTAGTTAGGATTAACATCTGCTGCGGTAGAAGCGCCGACAAATTCATGATAACGCTTGACAGGTGCATAAATTTCATCAGCCAGTTCCTGAGCGGTCTGGGCCAGTTCGGGAGTGAAGTCAGCATTGTCACGACAATACTTGACCATTTGCTTGGCTGCGATACGTCCTTCCGCATGAGAGCCGGAGGAGAACTTGTGACCGGAAGCACCAACGCCGTCACCAGCTGTAAACAGACCGTTAACTGTGGTCATACGGTTGTAGCCCCACTTGTACTGATGGGAACGGGGGCCATCGACTGAAGGGACCCAATCCTCTTCCGGACCAGAAGTCCAGATACCACAGCAACCGGAGTGAGAACCGAGCATGTAAGGTTCGGTGGGCATAATTTCTGACCCAACTTTTTCAGGCTCGATGTTTGCTCCAGCCCACAGACCAGCCTGGCCAACAGACATATCCAGGAAGTCTTCCCATGCTTCAGACTCAAGGTGTTTCCAGAACTTCTTAACAGCTTTCTCATCTTTACCAGCAGCCCGCTGATCGTCGAGGAACTGGTTCAGAGCGACGTCAGTAGCCATGTAAATCGGCCCGCGACCAGCTTTCAGTTCATTCAGCATCAGATGGTTACGCAGACAGGTTGGAGTAACCGCTGACTGGCCGTAAGGCATATACTTGGAAAGTTCATCCTTAACCGCGTCAGTATTAGCATAGAATTCGCCTAGACCGTTTTGAACTTTTGCTTTGAACAGAAGGAACCAGGCGCCAACAGGGCCATAACCATCTTTAAAACGGGCAGGGGTGAAGCGGTTTTCCATCATAGTCAAGGTAGCACCTACCTGAGCACACATGGTGTAGGTGGAGCCAGCGTTCCATACTGGATACCAGGCGCGGCCTTTGCCTTCACCGGTTGAGCGTGGCCGGAAAATATTCACTGCACCACCACAGGCAACCAGGGCGGTCTTGCACCTGTAAACGTGAACCTTGTTTTCACGGGTAGAAAAACCGACAGCACCGGCAATGGTGTTCTCCTTGTTTTTGTCAAGAAGCATCTTTACGATGAAAACACGCTCATGGATATTGTCTTCGCCAAGAGATTTCTTCGCAGGCTCAGCAACGATACACTTGTAAGACTCACCATTGATCATGATTTGCCATTTTCCAGTACGTACAGGGGTTCCCCCTTCACGCAGGGTCGGAGCAGGCTTGGCGCCATCAAGGTTCTCGCCTGCATCGTTTTTCTTCCATACTGGAAGCCCCCATTCCTCGAACAGCTTGACTGACTCATCAACGTGACGTCCAAGGTCATAGATAAGGTCTTCACGGACAACGCCCATGAGGTCATTACGTACCATCTTTACGTAATCTTCAATGGCGTTTTCACCGATATAGGTGTTAATAGCTGACAGCCCCTGAGCAACAGCACCGGAACGCTCAAGAGAGGCCTTGTCACACAGAATAATCTTCATTCCTTCCGGTGCCCATTTGCCAATCTCAAAGGCGGCACCGCACGCAGCCATACCACCACCAACGATCAGCACGTCACATTCATGCTCTACAACTTCCGGATCTACAACTGCGGCGAGTTCGCCCAGCGGTTTATTTGGTAATGCCATATTTCTATCTCCTTATAATTATCTAGAATAGCTTTATCTATTAATCCCTTATCAACCCGGACTTATGCCAGCTTGGTAGGTGTGGGCAGATCGCTCTCAAGGAGTAGACATTCGTCATCAAGATTTGCTCCTCTTTCGCCAGCATATTCGTTGGCAGCACCTTCAGCAGTTGTTCTGATCGGGAACTTGAAGCGCTTCATATTGCCATTACGGAATTTAACGGTCCACATGATGGAGTCAGAAGAGCGCATAGGATGAACCTGCCCACCCATTGGCACGAAATCATCATAGCCACGAACAAAAATCGCACCCTGCGGACAAATTTTCACACAGGAATAGCACTCCCAGCATGCATCAGGCTCCTGATTATACGCCCTCATTTCCTCGACATTGAGGACCATCAGGTCGTTAGGGCAGATGTACATGCAGGCAGTCTTGTCGCCGCCCTTGCAACCATCACATTTTGAAGGATCTACGTAACTTGGCATTAAACTACCTCCTCACTTGGTTTTATTTTCTGGTTCCCATACGTGGGTAACCAACAGCCTCTTTAATATCTTGAGGAAAAACAATCCGGTATGCACGTCCCGCACTTTTTTCCACCCCATCCCCAAAAAATAACTGGTTAATTCTTCATGTTTTTTCTGCAACCTGCAGAGCAGACAAAAAATGAACAGCCACTCATTTAGGGTGAATTGCTTTTTAATTTGTTGCCTCTTCATTGTCAAGAAAAATCGACAAATCAAGGCTGAACAACAAAACTTATTAAAAGTATCAGAAATATGGATACATGGTTACCAGGGGAAAAAAAAAGTGCGTAATTTTTTAAAAAAAACGTAAAAAAAACGTAACTACTCTCAGCTCACCCATCTTCGGGCGATCACGACAGGCCGCACAGAGGGGCTACAGCTGCCAGTCGTGTTTGCCCGGATCCGGGCAGCCTGAAAACAGCTGCAGGCTTAGAAGCAAATGAAACCAGCAAGATAGATGCCCTGTGAGGAGTTACAAAAAAAATATCAATACAGGATGGTCAGGTATCATAGCTCTGCCGGACGAACACTTCCCGCGGTCTGGCACCATCGGCAGGGCCGACAATACCTTCCCGTTCCATGACTTCTATCATTCTTGCGGCCCGATTATAGCCTACCCGCAACCGCCTCTGAACCATGGAAATAGAAGCCTGCCCTGTCTCCGTAACCACGGCAACAGCCTCATCATATTTTTCATCATATTCCTCCTGCTCGCCTAAATCCTCCAGACCTGTTTCTTCTTCTACGCTCTTGAGCACGTTTTCGTCATACTCGGCAGTACCCTGCTTTTTAAGAAACTCTATGATCTTTTCCGTCTCTTCTTCAGAAATAAAGGCACCATGAATTCTTTGCAGTTTTGCGGCACCCGGCGGTAAAAAGAGCATGTCACCCTTGCCGAGCAGGTGCTCAGCACCAGAACCGTCAAGGACAGTTCTCGAATCAACTTTTGAAGAGACCTTAAAGGAAATCCGGGTAGGAAAATTTGCCTTGATAAGGCCGGTCAGCACATCAACAGATGGTCTCTGGGTCGCAAGCACAATATGCATCCCGGCCGCACGGGCCATCTGAGCAAGTCGGGCAATAGAGGTTTCCACATCCTTTGAAGCCACCATCATAAGATCGGCCAGCTCATCAACAATGATGACTATATATGGTATTTTCTCCTCAGCCTTCTGGTTAAATGAAGCAAAAGACTTGACCCTGTACTCCTCAAGCAGTTTATAACGCCGCTCCATCTCCCGAACCGCCCACATCAGGGCACGGGAAGCCATTTTCGCTTCTACCACCACTGGATGGAGCAAGTGCGGGATATCATCATACGCTGAGAGTTCAATGCGCTTGGGATCAATCATGAGCAGCCGGACATCTTCCGGGGCAGCCTTAAACAGTATGGAGGCAATAAAGGCGTTGATGGCAACTGATTTTCCCGCGCCTGTTGCTCCTGCAATCAAAAGATGAGGCATGGAGGCGAGATCAGCGATTCTGGGGTGCCCGATAACATCGAAACCAAGGGCAAGGCTGAGCATGGAACTGGCTTCTCTGTATTCTTTCGAAAGAAGGATGTCGCGAAGAAAAACCGTCCTTCGTACAGGGTTGGGGATTTCAATGCCGATTGCAGCCTTGCCGGGAATGGAGCCAACAATCCGCACTCTATCAACCTTGAGTACCATGGCCAGATCATCGGCCAGGTTAACAATTTTATTGATTTTCACCCCTGGTGCCGGTGAATACTCATATGTGGTCACCACCGGGCCGGGCGATATCCCGACAACAACTCCTTCCACGCCAAAGTCAAGCAGTTTATCTGCCAGTATTTTACTGACTTCAAGATAGTGATCCCGGCTGACTTTGACATCATTTTGATGCTGTTGATCCAGCAGGGATATGGGCGGCAAAACGTATTGACCTTTTTTTAATGGCTTAGGCCTGAATTCCTGGCCCTCTATATCCAGCTGTACCGGCTCTCGAAGCACAGGCTCCTGTATTTTCTGGGCATATTTCTCTCCCGCAGGTTCCTCTTCCCGCCCTTTCACCTCCAGGAGCTGTTTCTTCTCTTCATCCTTTTTTTCAACGTTATTACGGGTCAACATGGCGGCAATCAGGCCCAACAATCGTCCTCCCACCGCCCACAGCAACCTGGTTGTGGTCAATGGTGAAAAACGCACCGCTGCCATAAGAGAAAAAATGAGCAGCAGGCCAAGGAGCAGCAAGGTGCCTGCCTCTCCGAACACTCCCTGCAAAAAGGAATAAATAAATGCTCCGATATAGCCGCCCGGAGTAATAGCTGCAAGGGAAGACGCAGAGGGAACAATTTGGGCAAAAAGCCCGGCTGAAGAAAAAAGAATACCGGTTATTCCCGCAACAATATAGGGTATACGCAGTAAGGATGCCCTGGACACAAGCACAACAACCGAGATGTATAAAAAGACAACAACGGGTATAAAGGCAGCAGTGCCAAGAAGAGAAAAAAGGGTGTGGGCAAGAACAAAACCAGACACTCCGCACCAGTTGTCTGCCGGGCTCTGAACGACCCCGCCCGGCTCAGTCAATGGGGCGAGATAGCTCACCAGGCACAAGACCAGAAAAACCGTAAAAAAAAGAAAGAGTAAGGCAATGGTCTCCTTAAAAAATCTGGGCTCGTTGTCTGCTTTACCACTCATGACTTCCTGTAGCTGTTCCTACGTCATTGATCACAGGCACTTCATCTTTGTACGATCACCATTGCCCGCATACTCTTGTACACGGAGTCTCACTTCGCCCTCTTACCTGAGGGAAATGGTGCTTGTCCGATTCTGTTGTACCTGTGACGAGTGTCCTGTCAACGCTGCCCTGTCGTATCCTGCTTGTCTTTTTCAGCCCTTATGCAGCCTTGCCCTGGGTCACAGAGCACTACTATGCAACGCAGGACAAGACTCCATAAGGACAAGAAAAATCCGGCCGCAAGATCCTGACATTTCAGCGTTGACAGGACACTAGTTACACGTCGGAAACAGAGAATAACGGGGAAACACAGACCCCGTGATTGGTTACGTTCCTCCCCCTGATTTCTCATGAACATGTTGTCTGATTTGCAAAGAAACACATAAAACAGATGGATGTGATGTCCGTAAGCAGTCTCAAATTTCGCCAAAATGTTCACGAGAAATCAGGCAAAGACCTGTTTATCGGCCTGAAATGGAATCCAGGATGCCATTGATGAACCCTACGGAATCTCGCACTGAATAGCGCTTGGCAATTTCCAGGGCCTCGTTGATAGCTACCTGTGCAGGTACATCGGCACAATGCTGCATTTCAAAAACGGCGATACGCAAGATATTTCTATCAACCAGAGACATGCGCTCAAGGCGCCAATTGTGGGAGCTGGCTGAAAGCAGCTCATCTATTTCGGCGCAATGGCCGATGAGACCGGTAATCAGATACTTTGCATGGTCAAAAGGTTTATTTTCGACTTCAAAGCATTGCCCAAAGACATCAAGAGCCTGCGCGACACAATCCGGGTCACTGAAGCGGCCCTGCAGATCATGACCAAACAAAAACTGCAGGGCAAGTTCCCTTGATTTACGACGTAGTCCCATCCGGCAGCCGGTCAGCCGACACTTTCAAGGAGGCTGATCATTTCAAGAGCAGCAACAGCTACCTCCGATCCTTTATTTCCAGCTTTTGTTCCAGCCCGCTCAATAGCCTGTTCTATGGTTTCAGTGGTAAGTACCCCGAAGAGAACGGGCACACCGGTATCCAGCATCACCTTAGCTGAACCCTTGGCGACCTCACCAGCAACATAATCAAAATGCGGGGTCGCGCCGCGAATAACCGCTCCTATACAGATAATCGCGTCATATCTCCCTGACCGGGCCATTTTCTGGGCTGTCAAGGGGATTTCAAACGCACCGGGACACCTGGCTACATCGATATCTCTTTCACTCACCCCCGAACGAACCAGGCTGTCTATTGCCCCGTCAAGGAGTTTTTCACAGATAAAGGAATTAAAGCGGGCGACCACAATTCCCAGTTTTCGTCCATTTCCCTGCAAGTTCCCTTCAAAATAATTCACCATACTCTTTCACCATTATCAAACTGTAACGCCTCACAGGGTATATACCCCCCTGGTTTCACTTGCTTTACGCCTGTACCCACTTTCACCTCGTCCAGTCTGGGAAAACGCGATTGACAGCTATAGCCCGTATTTCTCATGAACATGTTGTCTAATTTGAAAAGAAATAGATAATAACAGATGTAGGTAATGTCCGTAAGCAGTCTCAGATTTCGACAAAATGTTCACCAGGGGTCAACCAAGGCAGCACCATCTTCGGCAGTATTCTGGCAACACATATACAAAGGTATAATGAGTTACCAGAAACTACCGAAGATGGTGCCGCCTGAGCTGACGAGAAATCCTGGCCAGCCTCTCTAGACGGCAGGTCGTGATCACCAAAAGAGAGGTGAGCCGAGAGCTGCTGCATCACATTTAAGGCTCGTTCTGCACCTGCCCAACGGGTCTTTCCCCATAGAGCTTGAGTATATGGCCCATCTTGTCACGTTTGGTGCGTAAATAGTCTCTGTTTTCCTTTTCTCCCGGCACTTCAATGGGCAAACGCTCCACCACCTTCAGCCCATACCCTTCAAGCCCGATAATCTTTTTCGGATTATTGGTTAAAAGGCGCATCTCGCGTACGCCAAGATCCCGCAATATCTGGGCACCAATTCCATAATCACGAAGATCAGGCTTAAAGCCAAGACGAACATTGGCCTCCACCGTATCAAGCCCTTCCGCGTCCTGCAGATGATAGGCCTTGATTTTATTAACCAGCCCGATACCGCGCCCCTCCTGGCGCATGTATAAAACGATTCCGCTCCCTTCCTGTTCAACCATCTGCATGGCTGCATGGAGCTGGGTACCGCAATCACAACGGGCAGACCCAAAAACATCGCCTGTAAGGCACTCGGAATGCACCCGTACCATAACAGGTTTTTCAGGGTTTATTTTACCTTTTACCAGGGCAATATGATCGGCATGATCAACCTGGTTGGCATAGGAAATGACCTTGAACTCACCAGCATGATCGGTGGGAAGCCGTGCTTCAGCAGAGCGCTCAACCAGCACATCTTTACGCAGCCGGTAGGCTACCAGATCGGCAATGGTGGCTATTTTCATTTCATGCTTTTCAGCAAAGACTTCCAGGTCAGGCATTCGCGCCATCGTACCGTCATCATTCATGATTTCACAAATCACCCCGGCAGTCCGCATACCGGCAAGCCTGGCCAGATCTACAGATCCTTCTGTCTGGCCGGTACGCACCAGCACTCCTCCTTCCTTGGCCCGCAGGGGAAAAATATGTCCGGGGCTGATAATATCACGCGGGGTGGCGTCAGGGGCAACTGCCGCCTCTATGGTGCGTGCCCTGTCCGCAGCGGAAATCCCTGTTGATACCCCTGTTCTGGCCTCAATGCTGACAGTGAACCCCGTTCCATAAGGTGACTTGTTGTCCTGCACCATCATCGGCAGCCCCAGCTGCTCAATTATATCTGGTGTCAGGGTCAGGCAGATCAGGCCACGGCCATGGGTTGCCATAAAATTGATAGCCTCTGGCGTTACAGACTCTGCCGCCATGCAGAGGTCACCCTCGTTTTCCCGGTCCTCATCATCAACCAGGATGACCATTTTTCCTGCTCTGATATCCTCAGCAACTTCTTCAATTGAACTTACGCCCATCTTAAACTCTCTTATGGGTTTTCTTTCTGTTTCCTGCTACTCATGGGCCTCCGGCACAGCTGCCTGATCGCCCACCCTCTTTGTTATGCGTCAGCAGCCTGTGAGCAGTTACCTCTTATTTATAAAAAACCATGCTTTGCCAGAAAAGCGGGATTAATCCTGCTTTCTGCCTGCTGCTCCGTATCACCTGCGGCTAACAGCCTTTCTACATATTTCCCGATGATATCCACCTCAAGGTTAACCATATCGCCCTGCCTGAGCAACCCAAGAGTTGTCACTGCCAGTGTGTGAGGGATGATGGAGACTGAAAATCGATTCTGCTCACAAGAGTTAACAGTCAAACTGACCCCGTTAATAGCAATGGAGCCTTTCTCGATAACATATCTGGTCAGTCTCTGCTCAAGAGAGAAGGTGAACAGGGTAAAGTCACCGGCATCGTGCCGCTCTTCCACCACGCCCAGCCCGTCAACATGGCCGCTGACAAGATGGCCACCCAACCGGTCACTTAAACGAAGCGCACGCTCCAGATTCACTCTGGAACCTGTGGGCAGTTTACCAAGAATTGTACGGGAAAGACTCTCGGGAGAGACATCGACAAGGAACACACTGCCCAAAAGATTTCTCGCTGTCAGGCAGGCTCCATTAACGGCGATGGATTCCCCTTCCTCAGGGTCTGGCAGAGCAAAATCAGCTTCCAGGGTAAATACCATGCCCCCACCGGCGGTCTGTTTCCGGGTAACCGTTCCCAGCCCCTGGATAATCCCCGTAAACATATCCTTACTCCAGCTCTTCAGCCCGCCTGATGAAATCCTTTGCCATACTGGCATGTCCAAAGTTATCATGAATACTGGCAACTGTGCGGTAGGTATCCGCCGCGTTCAAGGACTCGCCTACAGCCTCATACAGTCCAGCAACCTTCTCCAGTGTCTCAACGGCTCCCCGTGGATTATTAATAATTCGATAATGCTCCACTATATCAAAATACAGTTCAAAGGCCTTGTCTGCCTCCCCGCTTTTTACATAGGCCTCAGCCATTTTTTTCTGCAGGGAAACCTGGGAAAAGGAGTCATCTTCCTGCTCACAGATAGCCTCTGCCCGTTTATAATGCTCCAGGGCCATTGCATACTCCTCACGGACCATGCAGGTATCACCCAGTCGATCAGAGGCGTTGGCTATACCCTGCACATCATTTTGTTCTTCAAACCCCAGCAGGGCATTGTGAAAACAGATAACTGCCTGGGGATAATCTCCGGAGGAAAAATGCTTCCGCCCGGCTATGTAGTCCCGCCTGGCCGGGTCTTTTATATCGTCTCCGCCAGCCTCTGACTCATTATCGCACATCGGCTTGATGGCATTTACAGGCTGAATAGTGTCACTTGCCATGAGTTGGTTCTCCTTCATGAATATTCTGCAATGCCTCTGCTACAAGCTCTGCCACAGAGACATGCTGCATCTCTCCCCTGTTAAACAGGGAAACCATGGTCTGATCATTAGCCAGAGGCATAAGCTGTAGCGATGCTTCAGCTGCCTTTATTCGTCCCAGCATCCGCACTGAAAGTGCCCTGACTTCCGGTTTTTCATGCTGCAACAGACCAAAGAGTGAATAAAAAGGCGTCTTGCGAATCAAATCCGGGCGAGCAGAGGCTATTTCACCAAGTCCCCAGATCACCGCATTAATTGTTTCCGGGTCGTTCAGATAGAGATACAGATGACGGGTAAAGGCGCCATAGATATCCGGTCTGCAGGCAATAATAGCACCAATGGCCTCAACCATACCCCAGGAAGTGGCGGCTGAGTCCGAGCAGGCCTCAAACAGACGGTGTAAAAGATCAGCCACCGGCCCTGGCTCACGGGTGGCCAACCGGGCGCAGACCTTCCCCATCATCCAGGCTATAGCATAACGTTGTGCCGGGTCGGGTTCATAGAGCAGACGCTGCAGAAAGCGCAGGGTCTTCTTATCGTCAAAAGCAAGATCAACCAGCCTGTCCAGGTCTCCCTGAAAGGCCAGCTCTTTTATCATTTTCTTATTTGCCCGCTTTCTCTTTCTTTTTGGATCCCGTTCCGGCTCTATTTCCGGTATATCCGCTCCGGGGTGAAGAGCACCTGCTTGTTTGTTCTCTTCCTTTTCCTGATTTCTGGCAAACCGCCGGGCAATTTCAGCCATATCCTTGTGAAGCCGAACAAAAAACAATACTCCACGTACGGCACGACCGTCCAGGTTCCTTTTGGGCACCACCTGGTGGGTTACATCATCATAATTCTCCACACGCCCGGTCAGGTAATCCTCTTCAGGAATCAGTTCCCAAGCCAGGTCCCATTCATCACCACAGGCACTTACCAGGCACTCTACCATAGCAGAACCTACATTATGCCCGGTAGCATCACAAACATACACGGCACTGCACTCGCATTGCCCCATGGGAAACTCGGTCAGTTTCCTTTGCAGGGCCTCTGTAGGACGAGAAATGTCCATACCGCAAAAAGGACACCATGGCCGCAGGTTGATTTCAGCTTTTCCAGCCATACCTTACCCGAGCTTTTCTGTCAGGGCGTCAACAAAACGTTGGTCAACGGAATAGCCCAGTTCTTTTGCCTTATCCAGATTCTTTCTGGACTCGGCAAACTCCCCCTTAAAATACAGGGCCACAGCCAGATTATTTCTGGCCATGGGAGAATCGGGCTCCAGGGCGACCGCTTCCCGGGCAGCCTCAACAGCCTTGTCATCCTGTTCGCACATGGTATAGGCTGAGGTGAGATTGATCCAGGCGGTGAGGAGTTTGGGGTCGATCTGCAACGCCCGGGTATACCGTTCCACTGCCTCATCAACCCGGTTCTGATGCTGCATGATCAAACCGATATTTACATGGGCTTCAGCCATTTTCGGGGAAATGGAGAGGGCCTGTTCATTCAGCGCAAGGGCCTGTTCGATATCGCCAATATCAAAGTAGATGGCACCGAGATTGATCATACTTTCCATGGAATGATTGTCAAGCTCGATCGCCTTCTTCAGTTGTTCAATGGCCTTTTCATTTTGTCCGGCCTGTCGGTATACTAACCCAAGATGATGCCTGGCCACCACATTCTCGGGTTTTTCTTTCACGACCTTTTCCAGATCATCAATAACAGTCTGCAAATCAGTATTTTTTCCCACGTCAGCCATAAAAAAAACCTTTTATTCATATTTTTGGTAACTACTCACAGGATATGTACCACCCTGGTTTCACTTACTTCAAGTCTGTACCTGCTTTCAGGTTGTCCAGATCCAGGCAGGCACGCCTGGCAGCTATAGTCGCTCTATACGGCCAATCGTAATCGCCTGAAGAGCGGTGAACTAGGAGCAGGTACGAAGCAGTTACATATTTTTTTTCACGGTAAGGTAACTGTCGTTACACTATAGCCACAAACCCTGAGTAAGCAAGACTTCCCTTTGCCTGAGCTCATCCAGAAATGATATTTCTACTATTTTTTTCATTATGCTCAAGAGGTTACCAACTGGACATCAACGCATTTTTGGCAGGGTGCTTGCCGATACTCTCAATTCTGCCAGCTACGCAGGCATACCTCGCATTTCAGGGATAATACGCTATCAATCGTCTCTTTCTCACCCTTGCCAGGACCTTATGGGCAACAGAGATGTCTTTGCTGATCTGGGCAACCAGGGCCTCCGGCCCGCTAAAGGCAATCTCTGAACGAAGATGACAAAGCAGGTCGATCTTCAACGGCTTACCGTAAATGTCGCTGTTAAAATCAAATATATGGGCTTCTGCAACCAAGGTATTTTCACCAAAGGTCGGGTTATAGCCAATATTAGCCACACCCCCGTACTGCCTGCCTTCATAGCTTACCTGAGTTACATACACTCCGGTTTTCGGGCAGAGATCTTCCTGTGAAATACACAAGTTTGCTGTTGGAAAGCCCAGTTTTCGGCCCCGCTTGAACCCGGACTGAACAATGCCCCGAATCTGATAAAAACGGCCCAGCAGTTTATACACATCCCTCATCCTGCCAGCACTTACCAGCTCCCGAATTCTGGTGCTGGACACTATATCTCCATTAATATATTGTGCATCAATAACTTCCACCGGAAACCCTCTTTCCTTTCCTGTTTTTATTAAGAAAGAAATATCTCCCTGCCTCCCTTTTCCCAGGGCATAATCATACCCGACAACAAGATGCTGCATACCAATCTTGTTGAGCAAGACTTCCTCGACAAACCGTGTTGCCTCGGTTGCAGCAATTTCAGCAGTGAAGGGAATAACGACAAGAACATCTACTCCAGCCTGTTCAATAAGTTCGATTTTCTGCTCAATAGTGGAAATGAGCCGAATCCCCCTGGGACTGATTACCTTTAAGGGATGCGGGTCAAAGGTAACAGCGACGCTCACGCCGCCACATCCTCGTGCAAGCTCAACCACTCTGGAGAACAGCACCTTATGGCCCAGATGAACCCCGTCAAAATTTCCGATGGTAACACAGGCCCCTCGAAAAGGACCTGGCATGTCTTTCAGCTTGCAATAAAGTATCATTGATTATCAGGTAACTGATCACGGGCACTTCATCTTTGCCCGATCACCATTGCCCGCATACTCCTGTACACGAACGTCTCACTTCGCCTGCTTACCTGCGGGAAATGGTGCTTGTCCAATGCTATTGCACCCCTGACCAGTTACACCTCAGCAACAGAGAATAACACTTGAAGTACAGACCCCGTGACTGGTTACATTAGTAACAGGGGAGGCAGTTGTACCCTACTTTTTACAATCACGCAATTTCTTCATAAGAAAAGAGCCACATTACTGCTCACCTGTCCTGTAACTGCTTTCAGGTCGCCCGGATTCAGGTAAACGCGACTGACAGCTACAACCCCACTCTGCGGTCGATCTCGATGGCCGGGGATGGATGATCTGAGAGCAGTTACAGAGTCACAGCAATTAAAAAACACCTTGGGACAGCAAGAATAGCTTGACAAAAAAAACAATCTATGAGCATATTCCACCATGTATCCAAGTGCCGAAGTGGCGGAATTGGTAGACGCGCCAGGTTCAGGGTCTGGTGAGGGTTCCCTCGTGGAAGTTCGAGTCTTCTCTTCGGCACCAGTGGGTAATCAAGGCTTTATCTCTTGATATCAAGGAGGCAAAGCCTTTTTTATTGTCTTAAACCCTCTTCAATCCTGCTCTTCCATCCAACCTTTTCTTGCTTTATTATGCTGTTTTATGCTATCTTTTGCTCTCAAAATGGAGCAAAAAAAAAGGCTCGTATAGTTAAACGCAAACGTAAAAATGGTTGCTGTTATTCAGTAACTGTCAGAAGAAAAGGCTATCCTTCCGCCACTCGAACTTTTGACACAAAAGGTGAAGCTCTGGCATGGGCTACAGCGTTAGAGCAAGAGATGAAGGACTTGCGCTATCAAAACCCCAGCATCACCAAAAGTATCACCTTCAGCCAAATAATGGCGAAATATATTACCACTATTACCCCTCAAAAAGCAATTACCACACAAACAACAGAAAAAAATATCTCAAAAAGGCTCATTGAGATTCTCGGTGCAGAAACTCCCCTTTGTGATATCACTCCTGTGGTTGTTGCCCGCTATAGGGATAACAGGCTGAAAAGAGTTTCCGCAACTCCGGTACGA
>PDTE01000045.1 GCA_002747135.1 Desulfobulbus propionicus
TGGTTTTACATACCTCAAACGTGTAACTGCTCTCAGGTTGCCCCTATTTGGACAAGCACGATTGGCAGCTATAGCCCCTCTATGCGGCGGGTCGTGATCGGTCAAAGAGGGGTGAGCGGTGAGGAGTTACAAAATGGCACAGGAGTGTTGAGAGGGCTTAAGCCTGGTATGAATTCAAAGAAAAAAAACAGTTTTCTCAATCTGATGTTTCTGGCCGTTTCCGCAGCTCTTTTATTTTTTCTTTTTCGGGCACCGCCAGAGACAACCGCTCCCCTGCCCCTTGATGACAGGCATGCACCTTTCCAGAAAATGGGCAAAAAAGAGGCTGAAAAACACTGTGACTCATGTCATGGAGAAAACAAGGTCGCGCCGCTCTCTTCAGAACATCCCCCTAAATACAGGTGCTTGTTTTGTCATAAGCGGCAATAATGCAACAGCTCCCAGTTCACCCGAATCCGGACGGCCTGCAAGCAGGTACGCTATACTTTTACACGGTGAAGAAAAAAGAATGAGAAAACGAATACGTATAGATATTGACTACAGAAAAGATGCCTGATGGGGCATCAATGACGTGCGGGCACGTCTAAACTCTATGGAAATCGGTCAGCAATTTACCTTTCTTTGTCTGCCCATAATGCTGGAACAACTCTCAACAACCCTTGCTGAAGGTGGAGGAGTTACTCTTAGTGAGGAATTTCGCAACTATGGTGTTGTGGTAACTGTTAAAAAAGATGTTACGACCTTTCCAGCAATGTTCCTGGCAGCACCAACAAGACCAGACAGTCAGAATTGACCTCTTCGTTCAGATCAGATATTATGACAACTGTTCTCAGCTCACTCATCTTCGGGCGATCGCGATCAGCCGCAGCAAGAGACTGTAGCTGCCAACCGCCCTTACCCGGACCTGGGCAGCCTGAAAGCCGGCACAGAGGTGAAGCAGGTGAAACCAGGGTGAGCATATACCCTGAGAGCAGTTACATTGGAACAAGGTACAGGAGACAAAAATGAATGGGAGTGCTCTGCTTTATAGAGGTCTTTTTCTCTTTGCCCTGCTTCTCCTTACAGGATGCGACTCCCGGCAAAATACCATGGAGAAAACCATGCCAGACGAAAAAATAACAATGGATCACCCGGCAATTCTGCAGGTTCTTTTTCATCCTCGAAATCTATCAAAAAGCGCACCTCCAGCAAGTGCCGTTAATGTTGATATCATTGCAGACGATGATATAATGATTGGCTGCAGGGTGTTTACCGCAGAAAAATCAGCACCAACCATCATTTTTTTTCATGGCAACGGGGAAATAGTTGCAGACTATGACGATATTGGCGCGATGTACCAGAAGCAAGGACTCAACTTTGCCATTGCCGATTATCGTGGATATGGCTGGAGTGGAGGGACGCCCCTGACTTCTACCTTTTTACATGACGCGACTGCTGCCTTTGATCAGCTGTATGCCTGGCTCAACAACAATAATTATTCAGGAGAAATCTTTGTCATGGGCCGCTCACTTGGCAGTGCCTGCGCCATTGATATTGCTGTAAACCGAACAGAAAAGCTTGCCGGCCTCATTATTGAATCCGGTTTTGCCCAAACCCTTCCTCTGGCCAAGGTGCTGGGTCTTGACCTTGAAGCAATTGGCATACAAGAGGGAGAAACGTTTAATAACGGCGGAAAAATCGAAAAATTTGAAAAACCAACCTTTATCTATCACGGTCAGTTTGATCAGCTCATTCCGGTGTGGCAGGCAGAAAAGCTGCACAATCTTTGTGGCGCCAAAGCCAAAGAGCTACAGATTATTCCAGGAGCAGATCATAATTCACTCATAGCAATCGGCGGGGTACTCTATTTTCAAACGATTAAGCAATGGATTGACAAAACCCTTGGCAACACCCCGGACTGGAGGGAGAGAAGAAAAGCGTTTAAAAAACAGCAGCACCAGGATCAAAATGACTGAAAAACGAAGCGGATATCTCTCATGGGATGATTATTTTATGGCGGTAGCTCTCCTTTCCGGACAGCGCTCCAAAGATCCCAGCACCCAAGTCGGTGCCTGCGTAGCCAATTCAAAGAATAAAATCGTTGGCGTCGGTTACAACGGCTTTCCCTGGGGCTGCTCTGACGACGACTTTCCCTGGGCACGGGAGGGTGCATATCTTGATACCAAATACCCTTACGTCTGCCATGCCGAACTGAACGCAGTGCTCAACTCCATCACCTTTGATCTGCATGACTGCCGCATTTATGTTGCGCTTTTCCCATGCAATGAGTGCACTAAAGTCATAATACAGTGCGGCATCCGGGAGATTATTTATCTTTCTGACAAATACGGGGAAACAGACTCCGTAAAAGCTTCAAAACTCATGCTGGATAAATCCAGGACCAGATACCGAAAGTTCATCCCTTCGCGAAATTCTATCCTGCTCACATTCGTGGGCGACGGGTAACATGCTCGAAATCGTGCCTGCACAACGCTGGTGCATCAGCCACCTCAGAAGAAAAGAACAAGAGGGAAGTACAACCCCGGTTATCGGTTATCCCGGGACAGCTTATCAGGCAGAGTGGTGTGCGGAAACTTTTTCCTGTCTTTTTTCAGCATTGATAAATTTTACAAATATTGGAAATGCCACAAAAAAAGTTACACAAATAAGATATTCAATTCCTTTAATATGAGAGTAAAAGTCAACAAGTGTGTGCAGAGGTTTCATCATTCCTGATGCATAGAGGTATTGACGAGCCAGTTCACCTGCTTGCCAGTTCACCTGTTTCAACGCACCTGTAAATGCAGCTCCTGCCCAAAGAAGTACAGCTGACACACTTACCAGAAGAAGTACTAACGATATTTTCTTAGTTTTTTCAGCAGCCATTTTTTATCCTTAATAGTATATATTATGTAACTACTCCCAGGGTATGGGCTACCCTGTCTTTACTTGCTTTACGCCTGTAACGGCTTTCACGATTGGCCGCTATAGCTCGCTATAGCTCTTTTATGCGCAGCCAATCATAAAAGCCAGAAGACAGGTGAGACGGGAGTAATGACTCTATTATTTTTATATTCCGGTTACAGCCCCTGTGATCGGTTACAGTTATTTGTTTCCCTTCCATTCATACAATATCGGCAGACGATATAATATGAATCGATATACAATAAAATAAATGGCAAAGATGGTAACGGTAATCCACACCTCCTTCCAGTTGGGAATTTCCTGGTACATATCCCAGTTGTAGCAGATCATCGAGGTGTTGAGACGGTTCCAGATAATGCCCAGCACGCTTATCAGTCCACCAAGACGTACAAACCAGACCCAGTGGTAACGAACACCCAGGGTGAAAAGTATCAGGGGAAAGATTACAGCAAGGCCAAGCTCAAGGAGAAAGTAACTGCCCCAACCGGTCAACAGGTATGCCCATTCATTATCGTGCGCGACCCCAATAATTTTGATAACCAGATAGGTTATCATTGCATAAGCGCAACCTTTACCAAGTCCAATAGTCAAGTTATCTACATTGTCTAAAAAACGCTGGTCACATCTCCACTTCATAAAGTATTTACATAGCGTACTGACTACAATTACCATGGACAGTCCTGCAAAAATTGCTGAACAGAAAAAGAAAATCCACTGAAAATTAGTTGATATCCACAGAGGATGTATTTTGGTCGGAGCATAGGTAAAAAGTGCTCCCAGTGCTCCCTGGTGCAAGGTGGACAAAATGATGCCAGCTACAGTCAACCCCAGGGTTATGGATTTGACGAATCGTTTTCCTGGCAGCCAGTTAATCCATTCAAAGAAGGCGGAGGAGACTTCAGCGATCTGTACTGAAAGGTAGGTTGCCACATGCCAGGCAACCAAGAAGAGAACCGCTGCCGGGCCCAGAGAAATAAACATGGGATAGTAAAGTCGCCACGGCATTCCGAGGTCAACTTCCAGGTAGACTACAGCAAAAAAATAACCAAGAAGCCCGTTTAACAGGGCAAGCCGTTCAATGGGGACAAAATCTTTACGGCCAAAGACCTCGACTGTTGTTCCCAGCAGGAAACCGGAGGCGGAAAGCGGGACCATGCCAAACAGACCAAAACCAAGAAACAGCCCCCAAGGGTAATCGTTTGAGGAATGAGTCACAGAAGCCAGTCCGGTAAAGTAGCGCAGGAGGATTAAAGGGATGCCGACTGCAAAAATAATTGCCAGGACATAGTTAACCGGGTTTCGCATGGCTGTCTGGCGATATTGCTGCGGCGTCATCCCGAGATATAATTTTTCTTTGAGCAGCCAGAGCACCCCGTCTTTGCGATGATTGGAATCAATAGGCAGCCCCTCTGTTTTTGTAGCTATCGATTTCATTATTCACTTCCCTCCTGTTGCTCTGCTTGTTTTTGCATTTTTTCTTTTCTGGTTGCCAGCAGGTGAATACCTGTAAAGAGAGCAGGCCAGATGGTCAGAACCATCGGGACGATGGAGAGAAAGTCCTTTACGGAATTGAGGATCGGTTCATGTGGTATGCGCATATTGAAACCGACTTTTTCAAATTTTTCCGGGGAAAGATACAACCAGGCCGTACCGCCTGCTTCATGTTCACCGTATATGTGGTCAACGTATTTGCCTTTATTTTCCCGGATACGTTGTCGACCGACACGGATAAGGTCATCACGCCGGCCAAAGGTAAGGGCTTCCTGAGGGCAGGCCTCAACGCATGCCGGGGATTTACCGAATTTCAGGCGGGTGTCATAACAGAAAATACACTTCATGATACGCGGATGAAAGGCGCTGGAGTATCTGAATGTAGGGATATAAAAAGGACAGGCGATCATGCAGGTACGGCAGCCCACGCAGACATCCGGGTTATAGACAACGGCACCTTCAGGTGTTTTCGTGTAGGCGTTAACAAAGCAGGAGGTCAGGCAGGCAGGCTCCTGACAATGATTGCACTGGATTTTACGAAACAGCGGATGATCGAATTCAGGATCTTCATATTTATTGACCACGGTGTAGCTTGCTGCATCTGTGCGTCTTTTTTGACCATGGTGCAGCTCGTCAAAGACAGAAAAATCATTGAAAGGTTTTTCCGGCTCAGGAAGTTTTTGCTCCGCATTGCAAGCCGCCTCGCAGCTTCTGCAACCAACACAGCGTGACAAATCAACCAGTACGCCCATGGAATCGGGATACCCTTTAAATGTATGCGCCTCGGATTTTGCTGCCTTGCCAAGCGTGAGTGCTGCCACCGAACCTGACAGGCTGCCTTTGAGAAAGTTTCTTCTGCTTAGTATCTTTTTCATTGGTGTCCACCCTGGTTTGCATGTTTTTCTTTGTCACTGTGCGACGCCGACTTTACAGCTTCATCCTCCACGTGAAAGAGTTGTTCTCCTTTTTGGGTGAATGCGTGACAGGCCTGGCATTCGGTCGGCCCCCCTTCTTCCTCGTGGCAGCCGATACAATTCAAGTGAAAAGCCCCTTTCAGACCAGGTTTGTCTATGTGATAAAGGTCTCTTTCCATTCGTTTATGCACATGCTCTGCGCTGAACGGTTCTGCCGAGTGACAATATTGGCAACTAACTGACTGGGCGGGTTGATCTTGTTCATGACAGCGTGCACAGCGCAGTTCAAGAGGTTCCTGACCAAGGGTATGGTGATGACACTGCTGACATTCAGCAATTTCAGTGTGCATGGCATGGGGAAAGATAACAGGTTCATACAGGTGGGCTAAGGCTTTTATTTCCACATCTTCAGATCTATGACAGCTGAAACAATTTTCGCTGTCGGCCGTACTGAAGGCATGTTCACCATCGTGACAGGAGCCGCAGTATTTCCCCTCATTAAACGAGGCCATGGTGTAATCCCCCTTTTTCCTTGCTGCACCCCGCTTTTTAACAAAAATATCCAGATGACAGGCGTCACATGTTATTTGATTTGCCACCACATGTTCCGAGTGACGAAACATGCAGTTCACCGGCTTTTTTTCCAGTATTTCAGTGTCGCCAAAAGACTGGTAAGTTTGATTGTCGTAGTCTCTGCCTTGCGTCTTCTCTGGTCCGGCGGCCCCTGTTGCTGCCGTAACGATGAACATGGTGGCAACCAGAGGTAATCCGCCCCCTGCTAACTTGTTTAACAGTTTCATGTAGTTTTAATCTCCTTTATGTCCCGTTTTGCCCTTAATGCCCGCTGGAAGCTTTTATTGACACACACAGACTCACTTCCACGTACAGTAACTGTATAGCTTTTGTTCTTTTTCCGTAACTACTCACATCTCACCCCTCTTTGAACGATCACGACCCGCCGCATAGAGGGACTATAGCTGCCAATCGTGCTTGTCCAGATATGGGCAGCCTGAGAGCAGTTACACGTTTGAGGTAGGTACAATCAGAGCGTTACACACCCAGTGAGTAGTTACCTTTTTCCCACAATTTGCCGCAGTCAAGGGCTGCTTTTCTTCTGCTGCCGCTACAGTTTACATGAAAGTCTTACTGCGGAAGTGATACAAATCTCCTGCCGAAGTGGTGAGCTTTCATGATTCGTTTGTAACTGGCAAACCTGATCCAGCCATGCTGGTTCGTTTACATTTTGAAAGTATGTACATAAAACAATAAAATAGGGCGTAACTGGTCACGATCACGGCATTTTTACACGATCACTCTTTCCCCGTACTCTTGTATAGTAAAAGAAGAGTATATGCGCAAATCTAAAGCACCCGTGATCAGTTACACGTCAGAAGCAGAAAAATAACGCAGAGATACGCACCCCGTGACCGGTTACCGGACACTTCACCTTGTATTCAGCTGCGAGTCAACCAATGGTTGAGCGGGGATACTTGTAGCATAGAATTCATCCGATGTCAAAGGATGGTCATATTCTGTCGATAACTGCTCACAGGACTAGCATCCTATGACTTCACTTACTTTACGCCTGTCAATGATGCCAGCTGCATCTGTTTGCCTTTTTAAAACCGTAACCAGCCAGTCCTTTTATAGCTGTCCACATCGTTTCACTCCCCATAACAGCTACTATTATGGCCTGGCTTTCTCTGGTAAACTGACCGACATGTGTCTGTTTTCATGCGGTTGGCGAAATCCGGTTTTTTCATCGCCTGTCTACCTATACAGGCCAGTTCTCCTGCTGTTGACTTCTGCCCTCTGACTGTGAGTCCTGATGCGGTCTTGCAGATGTTTTTTGCTCCCCATAGTCTTGCTTTACATGTCATCAATTTGGCAAATTTACTTTCGCTGCCTGCTATTTTTTCAGCGATGGCAGCGCTGGCGTCATTGGCGAAAGCCAGCAGCACAGCATTAATCAGGCCATCGGTTGAATAATCTCTTCTGCTATCGAGGCACATCTTGGAACCGGGCATTTTTGCTGCTTTTCAGCTAACTGATACCCGGTCTACATTATTTAAGGGTGTTGAAAAGATCGGCGTAACTCTTTGTAGTTCTGCGCAAAATCGACGAAAAGGCTTGCCTTGCAAAACAACACAGTTTCAAAGAGATAGATTGATTGTTTCAACACCCTTTATTTAAAAATGAAAGCGCAAGGGAACCGGTAATAACTTTCAGGGTTGATGCTGGCTGTCTAGTGTCCTGTCAACGCTGAAATGTCAGGATATTGCGCCGGATTTTTCTTGTCCTTATGCAGCCTTGTCCTGCACTGCATAGTAGTGCTATGTGACACAGGGCAAGGCTGCAGAAGGGCTGAAAAAGACAAGCAGGATACGACAGAGCAGCGTTGACAGGGCACTAGGGACATCAGGAGAGCTGGCGCAGATTGTCTGCCCGGTGGCAGCGTCCATAATCATTACGCATCTGGACGTAATTTTTCCGGGTATCCGGGGAAGAGGAGCAGAACCTCCCAGTCCTTTTTTTGCTGTTGACAGCACTGACTCGTTTTTTTACTTCACATATAGTATTGGCATTGCCCAGTGAAATTATTCCTGCCTTGGCACTCTTGTTCACCGTTACCACGGGAGCAGGTGTTGTTGCCCTGTAAAGAGCGGGCCATTTCTCTGCCTGGTCTTTGAGCGTGGGCAACCGGGAAGCACTTGACGGGACAGGGAGCGCAGCACAGAGTAAAAGCGAGAAAAGAATGCGTTGCATTGCAGTTTATTTCAGTTGTGAGCTGAATGAAAACGGAAAGACAGTATAATCAGGGAATTTGACTGTCAAGGCATGTGCGGCGGTTTCCTTTGAAAATTCATGTTCATTGTGGTATCAATCTGCTTCGGATCCAAAAAGATATTTGGGAGGTGTGCAGGAAAAACGATGACCGAGGACAGTAGAAAGAGAATCAAGCCAGCAGGAAACGACGACGGTCAAGCTGAAGTGATTGCAGCAGATCAGTATTTGCCTGCAGTCCAGGATTCTGCGACAACGCTGAACGAATTGATCGATATCAGCTGCCGCCGATTCCGCCTTCTCCCAGCAGTGGGCATGGCACTTGAGCGTCCGTTGACATATAAGGAAATGCATATTCGCATACTCAGCCTGGCAGCTTATCTCCAAGATCTGGGAGCAAAGCCAGGAGACAAAATAGCACTGCTCAGCGAGAATTCCCATTACTGGGGGATGGTTTACCTTGCCATTGTTCGAATTGGGGCGAACGTCGTACCCATATTTCCTGATTTGCCCGAAGCAGATGTCCATCACATTCTTTCTGAAATGAAATGTGATATCATTTTTATAACACAACGGCAGATAGAAAAAATATATGACCTCAAAAAGCACCTGAAAAAGGTTGTAACACTTGATGATTATCTGGATGATACCGGGCTGATCTCTCTGGTTACCTTTAGTGATTTTCTTGAAGAGGCCCTGGGAAAATATGAAAAAAAGGCTGAAGAAGAGTCACTTGTTTTTCCAAAGGTTTCTTCAGATGACCTGGCTACTGTTCTGTATACTTCCGGTACATCAGGTTTTTCTAAAGCCGTTATGCTCAGCCACGCAAATCTTTGCGCCAACGCCCATGCCTGCAGCAAGGTGATGGATGTTCAACAGACCTGGACCTTTCTCTCCATTTTGCCCATTGCCCATACCTATGAATTTACTGTTGGTTTTCTGCTGCCAATGGTAAATGGAGCAAGAGTAGCTTATGCAGGGAAAGCTCCGACACCAGCAATCCTGCAGAAAATATGTGAAATGGAACGGCCTCAGGTAATGCTTGTCGTGCCTTTGGTTATTGAAAAGATTTTTAAAAAGAGAGTGCTCCCGGCAGTTGAAAAAAACATGATGCTGTCGTTTGCCTGTCGGTTCAAGCTGGGACGCAAACTGGTTTACAAAAAAATAGGGATAAAACTGACCAGTTTTTTTGGAGGACGCATGGAGATAATGGGAATTGGGGGCGCAGCACTTAACCCGGATGTTGAATCTTTTTTGCGCGACGCAAAATTTCCTTTCCTGGTTGGATATGGATTAACAGAGGCGTCACCTCTTATTTCCGGCGGACCCTTTGGCGATAAAAACATATCATGTGGTTCAGTAGGGAAACCGGTAAAAGGGGTTGAAGTGCGTATAACAGATGCCAACACTAAAGACGGTATCGGCAGCATTGAGGCGAGGGGACCAAATGTTATGCAGGGCTACCTGGGAGATCCAGAAGCAACCATGGAGACCATTACTGCAGACGGCTGGCTGAAAACAGGCGATATTGGCTATCTTGACAGGCACGGCAACCTGCATGTAAAGGGACGGCTCAAGTCAGTTATTGTCATGTCCAATGGAGAAAATGTTTATCCTGAACCCATCGAACATAAGGTTAATTCCTATCCCTGCGTTGTGGAATCTCTGGTGATTGAGAACAGGGGCGTGCTGGAGGCCTGGATTTATCCTGACTACGAATTTATTGACTCAAAAACCGCAGGACAAAGCAGGAGAGAGCGACAGCACTATATTGCTGGAGCACTTGAGGAAATACGTGTTGCAGTAAATGAGAAACTTGCTCCATCATCAAGATTGTCCCGGGTACTGGAACGAAGGGAGCCTTTTATTAAAACGGCAACCCATAAGATCAAGCGATATCTGTATTCATCCGAGATACCGTAATGCTGATTTGGGCAAGCGCGTCTGGCAGCTATAGCCCCTCGTGATCACCCGAAGAGGGGTGATCTGAGAGCAGCTACACGATTGATTACATTTTTGACATTAGCGTCCTGTCAACGCTGCTCTGTCGTATCCTGCTTGTCTTTTTCAGCCCTTATGCAGCCTTGCCCTGGGTCACACAGCACTACTATTAAACGCAGGACAAGACTCCAAAAGGACAAGAAAAATCCGGAGCAATATACTGACATTTCAGCGTTGACAGGACAGGAGGCATAACAAGGAGAAAGGATGAAAAAACTTTATGTTTCAGCGATTGTGGTTCTTGCAGGGTATGGCGTGGCAGATGCTTCTGGCTGGCGTATTCCGGAGCAGTCAATGAATTCTGTTGCCCGTTCAGGAGGGTATGTCGCCTATACTCCCGCAGCAGATGCAGCCTACTATAACCCGGCCAACATGTCCTGGCTCGAAGACAGAGGTGCTCTTGAGATTGATGCCACCTGGATCAGGCTTTCTTCCATAACGTATGAAGACAATCGCTCGTCATTATACGATGGTACCTCTGAGGAAGAGGACTTTTTTTTACCGACATTTTTTGCAGTTTCCCCATATTACGGAAATTTCAGGTTTGGCTTCTCCTTGACAGCCCCCGGGGGCTTATCCAAACAGTGGCAAGATCCGTTTCCCCGGACAACGGCAGAAGAATTCTCCCTGAAAATATTTGAGGCTAACCCTTCCGTTTCCTACTCATTTTGTGATCATTTTTCCTTAGGGATTGGGGCAAGGGCGGTGTATACAGACGGAAAGGTTAAAAGCAACGGTACGCTTTCCTCAGGGTATACTCTCAGTCGTGATATGGAAGGAGACGCGTTGGATGCAGGGTATAACCTGGCGTTGACAACCCGCCCCCTGGATAATCTTTCCCTGGCAGCGACATACCGTTCAAAGGTTGACCTGAATGTTTCCGGCTCTGCAGAGCTGGCCACCTCCGCCGCAGGTTCAACCTATTCAGGAGACAGCGATGTTACCATCCCCTTACCGGCAGTGCTGTCTTTTGCCGCAGCCTATACCTTTTTTGACAACCTGACCGTGGAACTGGAGTATGAGCGTACCTATTGGTCTGAGTACGAATATCTCGATTTTAATTATCCTGTTTCATTGATTAACCCGATTTTGACAGCAGCCTTTGATGCGCCACTCTACAGAAACTGGTCTGATACGGATACCTATCGTATCAGCATGGAGTACGTCTTTACAAATGGTCTTGTGCTTATGGCTGGCTTTGCCATCGATGAGAATCCTGCTCCAGAAGAGACTGTGAGTTTTGAACTGCCTGATTCTGACGCCAGATTGTATTCCATTGGTTTTCGTTATCCTGTGTCTGAGGATATGGAGATAGGAATTGCCTATCTTTACGACGGCAAAGAAGACCGTGACGTGGAACATACGACAATCAATGGCAGCTTCAGCGACGCTGCTGCACATCTGGTGACCATCGGATTTTCCTTGAAACTATAAGGTGGTGACTACTCACAGGGCATGCATCGCCCTGGTTGCACTTGCTTTACGTCTGTCACTGCTTTCAGTCTGCCCAGATTTTTGGGCAAGCGCGATTGGCCGCTATGACTCTATGCGGCCAATCGTGATTGACAGGAGTTTATGAATTAGCCACTTTTTGTTTTTGTAACATCCTGTCTTTTCGACGCAATACTACCCTCACGTCTGTAAGACCCCATCAGCTACTTTCCCGCCAAAAGCCTTTA
>PDTE01000047.1 GCA_002747135.1 Desulfobulbus propionicus
CAAACAAGTAATGCAGTTTTGCACAGCTCAAGGTGTGCTCAACAAAGAGTACAAATCGTGGATGATGGCTCAGACAAAGAAGATAATTGACCACGCCGAAGCAGTATGCAAAGGACAACTGCGGTAATGGCATACCCCCTCTCCCGACCTGGCGTACCAGAAAAGAATCACTGGCCCATAAGCGGCAACAACAAGAACAGATCGCCAGTGGGGTGATCGGTGTGTGGTCGCGTCTGGAAGCGGGCTCCTCATATCGCGCCAGGTATTGTCGAACAGCAGGGTATCCGCAATTGCAAAAGTATCAAACTCGTTGCAAGCACCTGTAAAGGGTGTTGAAACAATCAATCTATCTCTTTGAAACTGTGCTGTTTTGCAAAGAAAACCTTTTTGTCGAATTTGTGAAGAACTACAAAGGGTTATCAAGATACGGGGACACCTTACTTATTTGTTGCCGGGAATTCCGGAATTCATGAGAGAAGATTCTGATAGCCGGGATAGCGGCAGGTACGAACAAGATGATCCCATACTTTCTCATATTGTGAACCTGTTACCAGATCAAGGCGTATCAAAGGCTTGAGCTCTTTGAGATCAGAAGCTATGGGGTATCTTGAATTACCTTCTCGTTTTGGTTGACCATCGAAGCAATATGAGATCGACTGTAGTAAAAAGGACGTACGTTTGTCGGGTTACTGTTATAAGGCTTCACCTCATCAGCATAGAAGCAATGACCCTGTCCATACGTCCCGGTTGATTGTATACTATACAATTTTTTTGTTGTGTCCAGTAGTGTCCTGTCAACGCTGCCCTGTCGTATCCTGCCTATCTTTTTCAACCCTTATGCAGTCTTGTCCTGTTTCACATAGTACTACTATGCAACGCAGGACAAGGCTGCATAAGGACAAGAAAAATCCGGCGCAATATCCTGACATTTCATCGTTGACATGACACTAGCATTTTTTATGTGTCGCTGTAGTATTAATTGTTTTCTGATGATTCGTTTGATATGTTTCTCTTTCATTAAGCCTCTTGTTTGGGAACCAATTATGTGAGAGTGCCCTTGTCCCGCTTCAGAGGATTTTTTCAATCTAATCGACTGTTTTTGTTAAAATAATATGTATTATTTTCAACGCCCTTATCATCTACATCCCTCTTTCGTTCCATCTTTTGGATGCAGAATCCACTTAGGTAGATGATACTGAAATTGGGGTTAAGCGCATTGTATCCTCCTGATTTCTTATTACTCATAAGGCCTCACCGATTTTCTTCCTGAGTGGAAAGAATAAAAGAAACTAATGACAAAGAAACATTTTATTGCTATCCACTGTACCTTATCACAATGATTGAGCAACACAACAGATTAGAGATGATAGTTTCCGGTAATATAATAGAATATATAGAGGGCGGTAAATTTATTTGCGGACTTGTCAGCCATCTCACTGACAAGCGTGTTCACCTGCTCAACCAGAACGGGAGGGAACTGAACCTGTCAGGTTCCCGGATTCTTGTTGTCTCAAAAAAACAACCGTCGCTTGTGTGTTCAAACAGGGAGGAACAGGTTACTCTACTGAAAAACCTGGCCGAAAAAAGGGCGCAAATTGCAAAAACCATTGATCTGGAAGAGCTCTGGGAGGTTGTCGGCGGTGAGGATCAGAATGAATATGACGCCAGCTTTCTTGCAGAGCTGGTATTTGGAGATGCCCTTGACGACGATCAAGTGGCAGGCTTTGTTCGTGCAGTCTTTGCTGATCGTTTTTATTTTAAACTCAAGAAAGACAGCATAACCGTCAATAGCCCCGACCAGGTTGAACACCTCAGGGAAGAGGCCAGAATACTGCAGGAAAAAGAGCGGCAGCTTGCCTCAGGTGCCGGGTTTATCCGCGAACTTGCCCGGGGAAAAGACATCGCAGCTGAACAATGGCCTGAAAAAGAGGTGTTCCTCACGCATATTGCCGAATATGTAATCCATGGCAATGATTATGAAGAAAGTGCGTTTGCCCGTGAGCTCCTAAAAAAAGCTGAGCAGACGGCCCCGCACGCTGGGTACCATTTGTTAGTCAAGGCTGGTTTCTGGGAGCCTGACCAGAATCTTCAACTGCTTGGTTCTGACCATCCTGCCGAATTTACTGACGAGGCACTCCGGGAGGCTAACCAGCTTGGAGAAGCTGATCTAGACGACCTCTTGGCTGATCCCAGGCGACAGGATTTCAGGCATCTGCCCACCTTTACCATTGACGGGACCTCCACCCGTGATTTTGATGACGCTATCCATATCGAACAGCGTGATAACGTGGTTATACTCGGCATACATATTACCGATGTAAGCTATTATATTTCCCCCCGTTCCACCCTTTTTGCTGAGGCTCAGGAACGGGCGACCTCCATCTATTTTCCTGAAGGGCATATCCCGATGCTTCCTCAGGAACTTTCCCATGGAATATGCAGCCTGATCCTCGGGAAAATACGCCCTGCTATCAGCTTTCTGGTAACACTTGATGATAACGGGCAGGTAACACACTCTCGTATAGTTCCGTCGATAATACAAGTAAAACGGCAGCTGAGTTACCAGCAAGCAGATTCCCTTATCGGCAACGAACCACTCCTCACCAAGCTCAACCTAATCAAGGATAAACTTCGTACAAACAGGATTACCAATGGAGCGTTGCTGCTTCCCTTTCCAGATACCAACATCGACATCCGGGACAGGAATACTATTCAGGTTAACCTTACTCCAGTTGACACTCCATCACGCAGCATCATTTCAGAGTGTATGATCCTGGCAAATTCCATCGCAGCTGAGTACCTTTCTTCCCGAAATGCGCCAGGGTTGTTTCGTTCCCAGCCTCCCCCTAAAAAGCGCATAATATCAGGAAGTAACAATTCGCTGACAGATATAGCCCTGCAGCGGCGATTCCTCTCTCGGGGAGAATTGACCGCTCATCCTAAACCACACAGCGGCCTTGGCCTTAACTGTTATACGACGATTACTTCTCCCATAAGACGCTTTCTTGATCTGGTTATGCAGCATCAACTAAGCGAGATGATACACGGTCAGGGCATTCTTTTTTCTGCTGATGAATGCAAATCCTTTGTTGGCAGTGTGCAGCAGAAACTGAGCCGTGCCAATGCGCTTCGTCAGCAACGTCACCGATACTGGATTTTGCGATACCTTGAGCCAAAACAGGGGCAGAAGTTAAGTGCGCTGGTCGTTGGCCGAGGCCCCAAAAGAGTAAACCTGCTGCTCACCGACTGCCTGTTTGATGTTAACCTGCCTCCAAATCGGTTTTTGCCCGTTGATGCAGGTGATATGACCCACATCCGCCTTGTCAAAGCAAGCCCGCTTGATAATGTGTTAAAAATGGAATGGTAACTCTGGTCACTGCTATCACTACAGCGACACATAAAACAATCGCAATTGCAGCATACCTTCCCCCCAAGCCAGTAAAGATAAAACGGCCGCCAGATTGGGCAGGAAAAGCAAGGAAAAAAACAAAACAGCGTATTGTCCGGCAATACACGTACGGTCGAGACGACTCAAGCTGCCAGGGTCATCAGTCATATAGACGCCGAAATTAAACTATGCCCTCAATGCAAGATGCAAGGCAAAGGGTGTTTTCCTGAAGATATGCAAGGTCCCCTGCAGTATGGTCCAGGGTTAAAGGGCTATGTGGTAAATCTCCTGGTTGCCCGGATGGTCTCTCTTAAACGAGTGCAGCAGAAGGTCCGTACCCTGGTCGGCAAGGCACTTTCCGAGGCAGGCATCTTGATATCAGACTGCTTCAGGACAATAAAGTTCACTGGAGCCTGTTGTCGTATCACCAGCTACCTGCAAACCATGGCGCATAAAAGGGTACAATCCACTGGTTGCCATCCAAACGGCCTTTACTGGGCAGATTTGCCCTGACAGGGGTGAGTAGTTACAGATGCAGGTCAGTTAGTTCACTATCAGGCCGGCATAACCTACAACCTGATCAGTATCGCCGCTGACTGCGCCAGAATCTGTATATTCAACAAGTTTTACCTGCGTCGCCCCCAGGTATTTAACTGCGAGCAAGGTGATGGTGACAGGCAAGACACCACACATGGAAATGTCATTATCAGACACAGTGCTAAAAAGCCCCTCTGGATCAATTTCCAGAATGCGGTCAATCGCGAGTTGATCCTGTTTTGCGGCCTGTTTACGTGATGTATAATGGGTCATATCAGTTGAGGCAACGAGCAAGACAGGCTGAGGCCAGCTTTTGACTGCCTGTGCGAGTGCCTGGGCTATCTGCACACAAGCTGTATACGGGATATGAGAAATAGACAGCGGTACAATGCGCACATCAGGCCGACAAAAATGCAGGAAAGGCAGCTGTACTTCCAGCGAATGTTCTTTTTCATGCGCAATATCGCTGGCCTTAATCTCTTCACAGGAATCAAAAAGTAGCCGGCAGAACTCTTGCTCAACAGGTATTTTTCTCATGGGCATATCCCAGTCCTGAGTAGCCAGGGCAACCGATGCCCCCAAGCCGTAATGATTGGGGCCCAGCATGACTACTGTTTGTGGTACCTGGACTTTACTGATGGTCTTCCCGGCAGTTGCCCCTGAATAAATATAGCCAGCATGAGGAAGAATGACTGCCAGGGCATTCAACTTCTCAGAGGGGCGTACTGCAGGAACCAATCTCGCCAAAACTTTTTTGAGAGCGATGGGATCATCGGGATAAAAACGGCCTGCAACTGCTGCGAATCGGCTCATTACATACCTTGACAATAAGGAGAAAAAGGGGCTTTCAGCTCACCCGGATCTGGGCAAGTTCGACGGCAGCTATAGCCACGCTATGCGGCGGGTCGTGATCGCCCGAAGAAGGGTGAGCCGGGAGCAGTTACCTTCAATATTTGTATGCTGCCTTTTATTTTACATCCCAGACGGTTCCATCTGGTCTGTCTTTTAAAACAATATCATGGGCAAGCAGCCTGTCGCGTACCTCATCGCTGGTTGCCCAGTCTTTATCTTTTCTCGCTTGATTCCGTATTTCGATAAGAGATAATATCTCTTCTTCTGATAGTTCACTTCTAGCCAGCAATTTCTGTTTTTTTTCCTGTAGCACCTGGATCGGGTCACGCTGGGCAATGCCAAGCACCTGACCAAGCATCTGCAGAGAAGCAGCACCCGCTGTTATCAGGGCACATTCGTCGCTATTTATGCCGTTTGCCGCCGCCCGCATTATTTTATTGAGTGTTTTGATGATATCAAAAAACAAACCAAGTGCCTGGGCAGTATTAAAATCGTTATCCATGGTGTACTGAAAACGGGTTACAAACGTCTCCAGTTTTTCCCGGTCTTTTTCGCCTATACATTGGCTTGCCTCGTCATTCTGGCGAATTTCAAACACCTGGGCAAGACATTCATACAAACGCTCCAGGCCAGCCCGGGCATCCTCCAAAGCTGCTTCGGAAAAATCAAGCGGGTTACGATACTGGGTGGAAAACAGAAAAAGTCTGAGTTCTTCAGCATTGTATTTTTTGAGTACGTCACGGATAGTGAGAAAATTTCCCAGCGACTTTGACATTTTCTCATCTTTTATCGTGACAAAGCCATGGTGCATCCACATGCGGGCAAAGGCGCATCCAGCCCCACAACTCTGGGCTATTTCATTTTCGTGATGTGGAAAAATAAGGTCTTTACCTCCACCATGTATATCAAAAGCATCACCCAGGTATTTCCTGCTCATGGCAGAACACTCTATATGCCACCCTGGCCTCCCCATCCCCCAGGGACTGTCCCATTTTGGCTCCCCCGGTTTGGCGGCCTTCCACAGGACAAAATCCATGGGGTGCTCTTTCAGTTCATTCACGTCAATGCGCGCCCCTGCCTGCATGTCATCCAGGTTACGACCAGAAAGACAGCCGTAATCAGGGTATCGATTAACTCGAAAATACACATCACCGCCTGAGACATAGGCCATGTCCTGATCGATCAGCGTCTGGATGAATTCGAGCATCTCCGTGATGTGCGCGGTGGCCCTGGGTTCAAGATCAGGGCGCAGAGCACCAAGAGCATCGGAATCAACATAAAATTCATTGATGAACTGCTCGGCCAGGGACCCGGCATCAACATTCTGCTCCTCCGCCCTTTTAATAATCTTATCATCAATATCTGTAAAATTACGAATATAGGTAACCCTGTAGCCGCGATAACGCAGGTAGCGCACAACCATATCAAAGACCAGAATTGATCTGGCATGCCCTATGTGGCAGTAATCATAGGACGTTATGCCACAAACATAGAGCTTGACATGGTTTTTTTCAAGGGGAATGAACTCGTCTTTTTTTCTTGTCAGGGTGTTGTAAATGCGTAAGGCCATGGAATAATAAGCAGTAATAAACGGTTAGTGACGTATTCCTTAATCTCTGTCATAAAAAAGCAAGAAAATGAAGAGGGGCTCATGGAGCACGGGGTTCCTGCCTCAGGAGCTCTCTTCCTGATAATACTTTGACACCCAATGTAACAGAAAAATCCCTGGAATAGCAATAATTGCGCAACAGAGGAAAAAAATCACCCATCCAGCGGTTTCTGCCATAAATCCTGTGGGGGCGGAAGCCAGCACCCTGGGGATCCCCATCAGACTGGACAGCAGGGCATATTGGGTAGCGGTGAATCTTTTATTGGTAAGAGAAGCCATATAGGCCACATAGGCGGCAGTGCCCATGCCGCTGCTCAGGTTTTCAAAAGCGATTATCACAGCCAGTCCGTTCAGATTGTTGCCAATCAGGGCAAGTACAGAAAAACCTGCCGTGGATACTGCTTGCAAGATGCCAAACAACAGCAAGCTGCGGATAATGCCTGCTCGCAGCATGATAATGCCGCCCGCAAGGCCGCCTGTGATCGTTGCCCAGAAACCAAAAAGTTTAACAACAATTCCGACCTCGGTTTTAGTGAAACCAATATCCAGGTACAATGGCATGGTCATTGTCGAAGCCATCTGGTCACCGATTTTGTATAAAAGGATAAACAGCAAAATGAGAAGGGCGCCTTTTCTTTGAAAATATTCAACAAAAGGCTGAACTACCGATTCCTGCAGTGTTCCTGGCGTTCCTTGCGCGGCATCAGGCTCCCGACACATCAGAGTTGTTACCATCCCGATGAGCAGGCTGGCAGCCATGATGATATAGACCTGTTGAAACGAAAAATGGTCAGCCAGAATAAGTCCCCCGCTTCCTGCCAGCAGCATGCCAACACGATAACCATTGACATAGAGCGAGCTGCCAAGACCAAGTTCGTTGTCGCACAAGTCTTCACGGCGATAGGCATCTACGACAATATCTTGCGAAGCGGAAAAAAAGGTGACAAACAACGCCGCCAGGGCAACCAGCCAGGGATTATTTCCTGGATCAGTCATGCCAAGCCAGATTAACGCTGCGGCAAGCAATACCTGAAATGTAAGGAGCCAGCCGCGCCTGCGGCCAAGCCATGGCAAAGTGAATCGATCCAGGATTGGTGCCCAGAGAAACTTCAAAGTATAGGGCAAACCGACCAGGGAAAACAGACCGATGACAGAAAGATCAACTCCCTCCTCTTTCATCCAGGCCTGAAGAACGGAAAGGGTGAGTAAAAGAGGCACCCCGCAGGAAAAGCCCATCGTAAAGGCGACTGCCATACGAGGAGAAAAGATTTGGCGAACGATAGGGAGAAACATCGTGCTACATGCTCATGATGAGACATCTTCTTGTTAAGAGTACAACCTTACACCATACAAAACAACTATGCAAAAAAAGTAACTGCCCATAAGTCATATAAAGGGCACTGAAATAATCAATCTATCTCCTTGAAACTGTGTCGTTTTTCAAAGCAAACCTTTTCACCGAGTTTACGCAGAACCACAAGGAGTTACGCTGATCTTTTCAACACCCTTATATAACCTTTATTTTAATTGACTAAAGCCTGTAACTGCTCTCACAGACCGTTCCTGTCCAGGACAAGCGCGATTGGGAGCAGCTACAGCCCCCCAGGTCGCCAATTATGAGAGTCCGAAGAGGAGTGACCTGGGAGCAGGTAACAAAGCAACAATACAGTGAGGGCCAATACAAATCTAACATCTGTATCGGCCCCTGTCATAACAACCCGGCTTTTACTGGTTACTGATTAAAATTTGAATCGAACTCCTGCGCCAAAACGACCAAGTCCCTTTAAATCATCAAATTCATCAGGAGCACTGCGCATTTCAATAAATAAAGAAGCGTTTATCTTATCTGGTCTGTCATAAATCTGTACACCAAGTGCTGCTATTATATCTAACTGAGTGTCCTCAGTATCAACTTCATTTTCACCATCTGACAGCCATGCTCCAATACCAATATTAAGGAACAAACTGGAGCTCATCTTGTATTCACCCAGGATATCAACGAGAAAAGCACTCTCACCGTCTTCACCGCCAACTTGAGGCGATGCCCCGATCAAACCAAGCACAGAATATTGGTCTGAGATACGGTATTCTCCACCAATCCGGCCAAAAATGTAACTACCTGGATCAAACTGGGCGTAATAGCCCGCATCTAACAGAAAACGAAACGGATTGACTTCTTCCACTGGCGGCGGAGCGGGAGTTTCTTCGACCACAGGCGGAGGCACAACCACAGGTGGCTCCGGTACCGGCATAACGCCAACAAGAGCAATATTACCACAGCCCAAAGGAACACAATAGGTGTAGCGCATTTTGTCCTGATCAATATTAAAAGAAAATCCCCAAAAAGGTTCGTCAGCTCCCCAGGTAACATCTCGTGCTACTTTAACTTTGCCCGCTCCTTTTCTCTTGAACATCATCCAGGCAAAGGAATCGCCTTTATAGTATTGTTTTTTTTCGACTTGAGCTGCCGGTAACTGGGAAATAAAGGCGTCAGCTAACTCAGGACTGCCAGCGAGTTCAAAACCTTTTTTGACATCCAGCTCCTTTTCAGCCACCATTTCCCTTAGATCATCTGCTGTGTTCAAGGGAGGCATATGAAACGGACTCCTTCCTATCTGCATAAGGGTGGTGGCAGCTGATACCCAGGATGTTGACAAAAAAAACAGAGCGACAATTAATAAACTACGATGTGTACTCTTCATACTCCCTCCCATATTTTTTTGCGGCTGTTTTGATTTCCCAAAAAAAGTAACATATTGATTATATTACATATCCTTTAATATACATATGTATTATGTCCACTTTTACTGCATTTAGTCAAGGATAACAAGTTCAATTATCAGGGAAATACAAAATTTTGTATTTCCCTGGTGATCGTAATATTTTTTTCTCTTTATAATGTTCCGGGAGGCCATTTACCATGCCCATGACCGCTGTTATTCGTCCTGCAAGGCTTTCAGCAGTTCGCGATTGACTTTTCCTGTCTCCGAAAGCCCGGCCTTCTTTTGAAAAAAACGAATTGCCTCGCGGGTACCTGAACCGATATATCCGTCAATTTCACCTGCATAATACCCTTTCTTCTTTAACAACCGCTGCACTTCAAGCTTCTCTGCGGCATTAAGTGCTTCTGGAGGGCGAGGCCATTCCTGTTTAACGGGAGAAAAACCTGCGATCTGGTCAGCGAGCAGACTGACAGCAAGCGCGTAAAAATCAGAATTATTGTATTTTTTAATAACAAAGAAATTTTTCAGCATCAAAAAAAACGGGCCCTTCCTGCCTCCAGGCATTTTCAAGATGGCCTTGTCCTGCGGCCTGGGGAAGGGTTTTCCATTCGCCCTTTTAAAGCCTAACCGTTCCCACTCTGCCAATGTTCTGGTAGACCCGACCAGATCCTGCTTGTTAGTGCCAGGTGATAACACTTCATAGCCCCATGTTTTTCCTCTCTGCCACTTATTTTTATACAGCAGGTTGGCAGCTGTTGCCAGCGCATCCGGGATGGAATGCCATATATCGCGTCGTCCATCTCCATCCATGTCCACACCATAGGCGAGGTAACTTGTTGGAATAAACTGGGTATGCCCCATAGCTCCAGCCCATGAGCCCATAAAATCCTGTCGTTGTATATCACCACTCTGCAAGATCTGCAATGCTGCAAGCAACTGTGAGCTGGCAAACCGAGATCGTTTTTTGTCACTAAATGCCAACGTTGCCAAGGCGTGGGGAATATAATGAAGTCGGCCAGGTCTGTTGAAAATTGCACCGTAATTTGATTCCATCGACCAAATCGACAGTAACACAGATTCAGGTACGCCATATTTACGCTCTATTGCACCAAGGGTGCTCTTATGTTCCCCAAGCAGTCTACGACCTCTGCTTACAGAAAGAAAATTTACCCTTGTGTCCAGATAATCCCAAATTTCAAGAGTAAACTCAGGCTGATACTGTGCGCTTTCCAGCACCTTTGCATTGACTGTCGTCACTCCGGAAAAAGCACGATCATACACCTTGCGGGAAATTCCATTCTTGGCTGCCGTACGATAGAAATCAGCTATCCATTTCTGAAAATCACTGTCTGCACAGGCCGTTATCGGTGCCAGAAGAAAAAACAAAAAACAAAACTGGACAAAAAGTCGACTCATATCAGTTAATTAACAACATCCCGCAACATGTTATGTTCTATTTATCTTCAAGGCGAGTATTCCAACATGTTTTGTGCTTAATTGCAAGAGTCTGCAGCCACCGTTTTTACCAAGACCTGTTAGTGCGCTTCCATGAGAAGGCTTGTCAAGATTTAAGTTCGTCGCGACGAACCACTTTTTCATTAAAGCCCAATAACGTAACGCTTCCATTCGCACTCGTTTATGAACCTTATCCAAAACACATACAAAATTTATTTTATCGCCTAAATCCATTCCAATTGTTATACTGTTCATGGCTGGTTCTCCTTTTTTTTGCAGCATCATGACTGCGTTAATGGTTAATATGAGCATGTTGTATAACATAGCTCGGGAGAACCAGCCTTCTCATTTTACCTCATGAATATGTTGTCTGATTTGAAAAGAAACACATAAAAACAGATGTAGGTAATGTCCGTAAGCAGTCTCAAATTTCCACACAATGTTCACCAGAGGTCAGCTCAGGCGGCACCATCTTCGGCAGTATTCTGGCAACACATAATGGTTCTTTTGAAATTCAAGTGGGTAAAAATGGATTAATGGTCCTCAAATCCAATTTACCAGTGAGCAAGTAAACAATAGTCTTAAAATGCTTACGTTT
>PDTE01000023.1 GCA_002747135.1 Desulfobulbus propionicus
AAAAAAATATTCCAGAAAACTTCTATCATGAACCAAAAACAAATACACTCTTTTTCAAATTAACGCTGCGTCAGATTATTTATTTTCTTTTTTAATTTGAGAAAAATCTGTATATCTTACGTCTTGAATTTGGGAAATAACATGTAGACAATAACAACTTTTGCCGGACACTTCATTGTCTTTAACATAATGACTTGTGAATATGCCTGCACTTCTCTTTTTTGACTATACAGGAACACGGTACAGGCTCGCCTGTGCCGTTTCCAGTTTGCTGCACATTCGGCTGCAGAACCCGGTCGATTACCATACTTTCGAGGGCGACCTGCCTTACATTTTTCCATAGAGTCTGGGGGATATCATAGAGCGTAAGATTCGTTCGTATGCGTGAGAGCAGGTGGAATTTTCCCTCTCTACCACAATCTAACTTAGACCAAAGTCCATTGTTACCAAACCAACTATCTGTCACCGCCAACACTCGTTGTTTATAATAGTCGTGAATCTCCTTTATCATTGTGGCAGCCTGGGTCATCCTGTCTTCAAACGGAAGAACTTTTTTTTCGTTTCACGTTTACAGATTCTGATTCAATGTCCTTGCGCATCATAGAGAACCTGAAGTCAAGAGGGAGGCAGGCCCATCGGGATTTAATCTTTTTCAATAAGCCTGCCGCAAGAATACACTGGGACCATGGATATGAATTCTGCTTTGATTTTGCTGCATGGTCATGAAAATGAGCACAACCAAAGATTTTCTTGCCGCTTCTGGGGGGTATGGAGTCATCCAGTGCAACCATAATTCGACCTTTTACAGCTGGTGAAGGAATCATTGCCCACATAAAATGCCATAACCGTTTCCATGGCAATGTTGAACTTGCCATAAAGGTATAAAATCGCTGGCTGCACAGTTCCAAACCAAATACAATGCGCAGAGTACGCTGCAGGTTGGAAGTTATAGATGATGTAAATGGTATCACCACAGCCAACAATGTCTATGTAAACCAGACCTTTCGTTTTTGTCCTTGAGATGTCCTGGAAAATTCATCTTGCAATGGCAGGAGTAAATCGGGTAGTATGAACATGGCAGCATCCTTTTTTGGTATGTTTTCGGTTGTTTATATAATTTCAATATACCATAAAAGGTGCTGCTTTTCTGTTGTTTAACTTGTCTTTTATTCAATAATATCAATATATTGTTTCTATATTTTGCATTTTTTGGCACAGAAAATGCCAAGCAATTTTCGCGCCATTTTCAGTTCACCCCCCACTCGAAATCTGATTTTAATTTTCAGGTAACTTCAGTTCTATAGTTTAACCTCCAGCAGCTGCACCTTTTTTTACATCTACAAAATGGGCGGCAGCAAGGGCAGCAGTTGCGCCTTCGCCTGCTGCAACAACGATCTGTTTGGCATATTTCAGGCGAAGATCACCTATAACATAGATACCTGGTGTATTTGTCTCCCCCTTGCAGTCTGTTATGACAAAACCATCTGGATCAGTCGGCGTATCCGCTGGTATGAGCTGGTTGTTTGGCTTGAAACCAATAAAGACAAAGACGCCGTCCGTTTCCAGGTGGCTCTCTTCCGCTGTTTGGGTGTTTTCAAGAGTAACAGCAGTTACCCCGCTGTCATCTGCCACTACGGAGGTGACGACAGTGTTCCAGATCACAGTGATTTTCGGGTCGGCCAGAACTCGTTTTTGCGCCAGCATGCCTGCTTTAAGGCTATCTCGTCTGTGGATGATGTATACTTTTCTGGCTATCTTTGCGAGATAAAGTGACTCTTCGACCGCAGAATCACCCCCGCCAACAACTACTACGATCTTGTTGCGGTAGAAAAAACCATCGCAAACCGCACAATAGGAAACCCCTTTGCCATAATTGATATCCTCTCCCGGAATCCCCAGTTTTCTCGGGCTGCCGCCCACTGCAACAATGACGGTGTGGGTGGTATATAGCTCGCCATTGGCCAGTTGAACAGTATGGTGGTCCTGTCCAGGTGTTACAGAGACAACATGTTCCTGGATGATATTCAGGTCATAAGTTTTTGCATGGGCAAGAAAGTTTTCGGCCAGTTCCGAGCCGGGTATAGTCTCTATTCCAGGCCAGTTTTCAACTACATCCGTTGCCGCCAACTGGCCTCCAGGATACCCTTTTTCGATGAGGATTGTTTTCATGGCAGCACGCTGAGCGTATATGCCAGCAGTCAGTCCACCCGGTCCACCGCCAATTATGATAACATCATATATCTCTCTAGATGGCATTGTATCTCCTTACATATAGATTGGTAACTTTTTACAGGGCACTTTATTTTTGCACGATCGTATCTGCCTTCAGTGTATCCGAATCTGGGTAAACTGAAGGCAGGTACAGCTGTAAGACAAATAAAACCAAGAACTTACGCCAGGCCCGGGCAGGTGCGCACGCCCACAGTTTTCCGCATATGCTTCTGGCAGTCTCTTCTCGTCTGCTCAGGATCGTGCCTGCGCAATGCTGTTGCACCAGTGACCAGTTGGGCCTCAGAAGCAAAAAATAACGGGGAAGTACAGCCCCTGCGATCAGTTACGATTACTGTTCCGGGACACCCAGTTTTTTCAGGATGAGGCCGAGAGGACAGAATCCAGTAAAACCGAATTGAAGCAGGTTGGCGCCAACGAAGGCGGTAAGTAAAAACCAGTAGCTGCTTACCCACAGGCCAAGGGTGAGGCTGAGAAGTATAAAAAAGCCTGCGACAACGTGTATCCAGTCAGTAATAATCATGTGTGGTTCTCCTTTAACTTGGTTGTATCATACCTGCTGTCTTAAGCCGGTATTATTGTTTTCTGGGTCCCTGTATCTTCATGTTCTTCTGCAGCATTTATTATTTCTTGTCTGGCCGCATACCAGTTTGTTTCCTTTCTGAAGAGGGTTCCCTGAAATGTATCCAGCAGAACAGGGAATAAGGTAAACATGATAAGGCCTGTTGCCAACAGCTGGAGAATAAACAGCTTAGCTGTAGTTTGCAGGAGGGTGTAAGGAGAAAAGAAGAGGGGCAGAATCCCTGCAAAAAGCAGCGTGTTGATCCAGGCTGCGCCCTGGTATCGCTGCTGAAGGCGGGCGTTGTCTCCCCGCCATGAGCCTGTTTCTTTGACCAGTGATTGAAAAGTGAATAGCTGTATCCCAAAAAAGACAAAACAAAAGACAAGAATGAAAGGAAGCTGGCTCGTGGTGAACATGCCTATGCTGTTCCCGGTGACTCCAAAAAAACCGAAACTCAATACTATCACATAAACCGTGCACCCGGCAAGAAGTCCTCCGGCTATCCATGAACGGAGAAACAATGACAGGACAATGGCAGTAGCGGCGATACCCAGAATACCCCAGGCAAGCATACTCTCAACGCCTTGCTTTTCTCTGGTCATGGTGTCGTATGCTGCGCCGCCCCAGGTATAGTTCAATGCTGCCGGGGGATTGTTATTTTTAAAAAAGACAGAAACTTGCGCCATGGCTTGTTCAACTACTTCTTTTGAGGGAGATGGAAGTGTCAGTTCAATCATTATTTGCTGCGCATCGGGCGAGATAAAACGATTGAGCCGTTCCGGATTTCTTCCCTTTTTGAAAATGGCCAGTGTCTGGGCAACACCATTGGCAGTGGCGGGGATGGTATATTTTTGGGGATCCTGCTCAAAGATTGACTGATAGGTTGCCTTAATAATATCTGTTACTGCAAGAGTTTGGGAGATTGAGGAAGACCTGGCTATATTGTCCTGCAATTTTTCAATGTAATGGAGAATATCGGGACGGAGGAAAAGATATCCCTCGTGGCGCAGTTGAAGCAGGGTGTCCAGGGCGTTTGACCAGAGCTCAAAAGACAGGTCGTCTTCGATGGGAATCTGTTGAATTCTATGCTGCCATGTATTGGCGAGATAATCGGCAAAGGCCTGGCTTGACGTCGTCCTTGCACTTGCATCCTGGATGTCTCCTTGGATAAGCAAACGAACATCTTGATGGCCCCACAGACTGTTTCTTAATCGGGAAAAGAGCCATTCACCTGCCTCAGTTACTGTCTGCCCAGATTCTTTGGCATTTATGATAAGATCAAGAGCAAATATTCCCTGAAACTGTTTGCCCAGGATTGCTGCTTCCCGGGGAATGTCGTGGTCAGCGGTGAACCATTGCAGCGGGTTGTCATTGGTCTTGATGAGTATGACTCCAATAATACAGAGCAGTGCCAGCAGGCCATGTATGCTCATGGCGACAGCGCGAAACTTGATGATCAGGGGAAGGCTTTGGCTGTACAGTGTAGCCGGGGTTAAAGGGGATAGTTTCCTGAAGAACCGCTGCTTTTGTTTATGAGGGCGCAGCCATCCTGGAGCAATCAGCCTCAGAAAAACGGGAAGGCTGAAGGCTGTTGCCACATAGGATATGACCATGCCAAGAGCCAGGGTTAGCCCCAAAAAAACTATTGAACTGGAGGAAGAAAAAAGGAAGAGAAGAAGGCCTGTACCCAAAGAGTACGTCAGATAACGCAACCGGGGAAGCAGCTGGTTTGCGGCATGCTCAAGGCTAGTTGTAACATCTTGTGAGGTTGTAAAGGATTCCGAGAAAAAAAGGAGAAAAAATGCTGAGCTGAGCAGGGTTACCGTGCCTGTTATCCAGGGGACGATGAAAGAAAAAAGGCCAGCAGGCAGACGAAAAAGGGCTTGCAGCCCGAGACAACAGAGAACTGTGCAGGTAGGGGGGAAAAGTGCCAGCATGGTCAGGATAACAGGCCGTACAAAAAAGGCGGCTGTACAAATCATCAATGCCAGGGAGCATAAAGAGAGGATCACAGTGTGCCGTTGCATGGCTTTAAAAAAGGTTTCCCTGGCAAGGGGAAGACCGGCAAACAGGAGGCTGCCCTCCTTCTTCCCCCTGTCCCATAAGGCGTTCAACTCTTTTTTTACCAGCCAGCTGTATCCATTTATCTGCATTGGCAGAATCATGGCGGTGGATTTTTTATCACTTGATATGATTTTGTTACTGAACAGCACGTTGTTTGTGCCCTTGTTGGCTATTTCCAGTGCCTGTTCATCGTTTTCCGGAACATTGCTCAGCAAAGGACGAAAGGCTGAACTGGCCAGGTCGTTTTCAGGGGTCAGGTCAACTGTATCAAGGGCAAGGTAATCTTTGGCGACGAGATTGGTTTCATCTTTGTACGGGTGTCCTGTCTCACACGCCCTTTTGCTCAAGTCAAGTACGGAAGCCAGTTGAGCGGAGGAGAAAACTCCTGTATCGGATTTTTTTGCTGTTATGCCGATAAACAGGCGGTCCTGTGTGGCGAGTATTTCAGGGGATGTTTGGGTTGTCGTCCTGGTTATATTGGCAGATTTTTCCAGGTAATGGTTTGTTGCTGTTTCTATAGAGATTAAATAAATAAGACCGCAGGCCGCAGACACCCCCGAAATCAGTACCGGAAGGATCCATGAAGGTATAGTCAGGGTTTGTGAAAGTTTCTTTTTCTTCCGCATTACAGCATCCCGGAACTGACTTCATTGTCAGGATCTTGACTGGTTTTGGGCTCACAAAAGAGGGCGTTCAGCAACACCATGAGTTCCACGATACGCTGGTCGTTGATACGACTGTAAAGATACCTGGCTTCTCTTCTTGTTTGTATCAGTCCCTGTCTGCGCAGTACGGAAAGATGCTGCGAGAGATTGGCATAAGAGGTATGCGCTGCCAGGGCAAGTTCACCTGCTGAAAGCTCTTTTTCCTGAAGCAGGCATAGAATTGTCAGCCTGATGGGGTGGGCGATTGATTTTAAAATCTGGGCAAGCTCTGCTGTGTTTGTTGTATCCATAGGGCATTTATCAAAAAAAGATTCCCGCTTCGGATATACATCTGGTTGAATTTATGAAAAAATAATTGTTGAAGCTTTTTGACTTTGCCAGTATTTTAGAAAATTGTTAAATGTCAGGGACAATCTTGTCAAGTTTTTTGTCTGCCGGGCAAATGGTTATGGAGCTTGACAAATAAGAAGGAGCTGAGTACTCCTGCAATGCTACTCTTGCGCGGGGCGGTCCCGTATCTTTTTATTTTAGCTCTATTCTAGGGTGATTGAGAGGAATCGTCAAAATATTTCTGCTGGCAAACAAGGGACTGGGAGTAATTCTCTGCATGGATTTGGAAGTAAAGACGTAACTGCTCCCAGTCACTCATCTTTGGGCGATCACGATTGGCCGCATAGAGGGGCTATAGCTGCCAGTTGCGCCTGCCCGATTCCGGGTAACCTGAAAGTGGTTGTAGGCGTAAAGTAAGTGAAACCAAGGTGATACATGTCCTGTGAGTAGTTACGTAAAGATAAAACCGGCTGGAACAAAACAGATGAGGGGAGCATGGCTGCTAATCAATCAGAAGAAAAAATCACAAGTTTACTGAAAGAAGGAGTTGTTTTTTCTCCACCCGAGGACGACACTGCCTGGGTTAATTCTCTTGCTGCATATAAAAAGCTGTATCAACAATCTATGGATGACATGGAAGGTTTCTGGGCACAGCGCGCTGAAGAGCTGGTCAGCTGGGATAAAAAATGGGAAACAGTAATGGAATGTGATTTGACCGTACCGGAAGTGAAGTGGTTTATGGGCGGCAAACTGAATGTTTCCTGCAACTGTCTTGACAGGCATCTTGAGAACGGCAGGCGTGATAAGACTGCGCTTATCTGGCAGGGAGAACCTGAGGATGATGTGAAGAAATATACCTACCAGATGCTGTATGATGAAGTATGTCGTTTCGCCAACGTGCTCAAGAAAAAAGGAGTGAAAAAAGGAGACAGGGTCGCGATGTATATGCCCATGATTCCGGAGCTGGCCATCTCCCTGCTTGCCTGTACCCGTTTAGGTGCGGTGCATTCCGTCGTATTCGCCGGGTTTTCTGCCGCTGCGCTGCAAAGTCGTATTCTTGACTGCGAAGCCAAGGTGCTGATAACAGCTGACGCAGTCCTTCGTGCCGGGAAGGCGATCCCGCTTAAGGCAAATGCGGATGAAGCCCTTGAAGAGTGTGACAGTGTTGAAAGCTGCATCGTCGTCAACAGGACTGGCCTTGATGTTAATATGGAGGAAGGCCGTGACAGCTGGTGGCATGAAGAAGTGGAAGCTGAAGATATAGAGGCCTTCTGTGAGCCGGAATCGATGGACGCGGAAGACCTGCTCTTTATTTTGTATACCTCTGGTTCAACTGGCAAACCAAAAGGGGTTGTCCATACCACAGGCGGCTACTTGACCTATGCCATTCATACTACTCAATGGGTTTTTGATATCCGGGAAGAGGATGTGTACTGGTGCACTGCTGACATTGGCTGGATAACCGGGCACAGCTATATTCTTTACGGGCCGCTTGGTCTTGGGGCGACAACTCTTATGTTCGAAGGCGTACCTAATTACCCCGCGCCGGACAGGTTCTGGAAGATAGTTGAAAAATTCAAGGTAAATATCTTTTATACTGCTCCGACCGCCATTCGTGCCTTGATGAGAGAGGGCGTTGACCATACCCGGCGATATGACATGTCCAGCCTTAGAGTACTTGGTTCTGTTGGTGAACCGATTAACCCGGAGGCCTGGGTGTGGTATCATGTACACATTGGCAAGGAAAAACTGCCCATTGTGGACACCTGGTGGCAGACTGAAACCGGCGGCATCTTGATTTCCCCGCTTCCTTACGCGACATCACTGAAGCCAGGATCCGCCAGCTTTCCGTTACCTGGTGTTGATGCTGCAGTTTTTACCGAAGACGGTAAGGAAGCAGGGCCAAATGAAGGGGGGCATCTGGTGATTCGCAGGCCCTGGCCAGGAATGCTGCGAGGTGTTTTTGGCGATCCCGCCAGATATAAAAAGACCTATTTCAGCCGTTACGAGGGGATTTATGACCCGGAAGATGGTGCGCGTCGGGATGAAGATGGATATTTCTGGATAATGGGAAGGCTTGATGATGTTATCAATGTCAGCGGACACCGACTTGGTACTGCCGAAATTGAATCAGCACTTGTTTCTCACGAGGCTGTTGCTGAGGCTGCGGCTGTGGGTATGCCTCATCCTGTAAAAGGACAGGCAATTTTCGCTTTTGTCACCCTGATGTCATGGGCTGAAGAAAGTGATGAGCTTCTGGCCGAACTGCGCAAGCATGTCCGCTCGGAAATTGGTCCAATTGCTACTCCAGAGGCAATTTTGTGGGCGCCTGGACTCCCGAAGACCCGATCAGGAAAAATTATGCGGCGTATCCTGAGAAAGATTGCTGCAGGTGACTATACCGATTTTGGCGATATCTCAACGTTAGCGGACCCGACAGTTGTCGAGGAACTGGTTGACGGCAAGAAAAGGCTGGGCTGACCTCTCTTGCAGGAGTGATATATATGAAGGCACTCGGGCAGAACGTGTAAGCGTTCTGCCCTTTTTATTGATTTTTTTATTGGCATTCGCTATATGTTTATTTTTTGTAATTACTCCCAGCTCAGCCCTCTTCGGGCGATTACGACCTGCCGCATAGAGGGGCTATAGCTGCCAATCGCATTAACCCAACTCCGGGCAACCTGAAAGCAGCTACAGGCGTAAATCAGGTGAAACCAATGGGTTATGTATCCTGCGAGTAGTTGCTGTTTTTTTCTGTTACAAACACATACTCACGTTACACGATGACCGGCAAAGAAATAAGAGAGCGTTTTCTACGATATTTTGAAAAAAGAGGGCATACACGAATCACATCTGCCTCTCTCGTTCCGCATGACGATCCCACCCTGCTCTTTGTCAACTCCGGGATGGTGCAGTTTAAAAAAGTTTTTATGGGTGAGGAGCAACGTAACTATAGCAGGGCTACCTCTGCACAGGCAAGTGTCCGGGCAGGAGGGAAGCATAATGATCTGGAAAACGTGGGGTATACAGCGCGGCATCACACCTTTTTTGAAATGCTGGGAAATTTTTCCTTCGGGGACTATTTCAAAAAGGAGGCCATTGATTATGCCTGGGAATTTTTGACCGTTGAGCTCGGGTTTGATGCTGCTAAGTTGTGGGTTACCATTTACGAAGATGACGACGAGGCAGAAGTCTTGTGGGAGAAGGTAGATGGCCTCCTGCCGGGCAGAATAGTCCGCATGGGCGAGGCCGATAATTTCTGGCAGATGGGGGATACCGGCCCATGTGGCCCCTGTTCCGAGATCCATTTTGATCAGGGGCCTGACGTTGGTTGTGGGCAGGACTGTAAACTTGGTTGTGACTGTGACCGTTATCTGGAGTTGTGGAATCTGGTCTTCATGCAGTTCTACCGGGACGAACAAGGCAATATGACGCCTTTGCCTCATCCCTCCATAGACACCGGTATGGGGCTTGAGCGAGTAGCCGCAGTCTTGCAGGGTAAATTCAATAATTATGACTGCGATCTGTTCACTGAGATAATTGATTTTGTCGCCGGGCAGGCCGGGAAGAACTATCACGACAATGACCGGGATGACGTTTCCATGCGGGTTATTGCTGATCATGCCAGGGCAACTACCTTTCTGGTTGCCGATGGAGTGCTGCCAGCAAATGAAGGCCGTGGTTACGTGCTCAGGCGTATCATGCGAAGGGCTATTCGTTATGGGCGTGCGTTGGGACTGGAGTCTTTTTTTTCCGGGGTATGTGCCCTGGTGACAGAGATAATGAAAGAGGCCTATCCGCACCTTAGCGAAACCAGTGATCTGCTGGCAAAGGTTGTCAGCAATGAGGAAAGGCGTTTTGGAGAAACGCTGGGCAATGGCCTGCAGATGTTGGACCAGGAGATTAAACGCATAAAGAAAGCCGGGTCGGATTTGCAGCGTATTGATGGTGCTTTTATGTTCAAGCTCTATGATACCTATGGCTTTCCCATGGATATTGTTCGGGATATTGCCATTGAACGTGGGGTCGATATAGATGAGTATGGCTTCAACGAGGCTATGGAACGTCAACGTGAGCAGTCTCGTCAATCCTGGAAGGGCACGGACGTTGCCCACCTGGATGTCGGCGTCATTGACCTGGCTGGCCAGGGATGTCATGCATATTTTACTGGATACCACAGTTTTGAAGAGGACTCAGTGGTTGCTGGCATCATTGACAGCGAGGGAAAGCTGGTGGAACATGCAGGCGAAGGTGGTAAGCTGAGCGTCTTCTGCCTCCAGACTCCTTTTTACGCAGAATCTGGCGGGCAGACCGGGGATAAAGGGAGTATCAGCTGGCAAGATGGTCTTTTTGAGGTGCAGAGCACCGCTGCACCGGTAGACGGGCTGATCTTACACGAGGGGATGCTCGTCAAGGGTCAGCTCCATAAGGGGCAACAGGTGCATCTGCAGGTTGATGTACGACGAAGAGAGACTGAGCTTAATCATACTGCGACACACCTTCTGCACGCAGCGCTGAAACTGGTGCTGGGTGAGCATGTGAAGCAGGCAGGTTCTGCGGTTGATGACCAGCGACTTCGTTTTGATTTTACTCATTTTTCACCGGTCACCCATGAAGAGCGGGTTAAAATAGAGCAGATTGTTAATGCGGAAATCCGGAAAAATACGCCGGTTATCACGGCGTTACTTGATCGGGATCAGGCCATTGAAGAGGGTGCGACCGCACTTTTTGGGGAAAAATATGGGGATACCGTACGAGTGGTTTCTGTTGCCGATTTCAGTAAGGAACTCTGTGGAGGTACCCACACAGGGGCGACCGGGAATATCGGCTTGTTCAAAATAGTCACTGAGACTGGTATTGCTGCGGGGATAAGGCGTATTGAGGCTGTAACCGGCGAGGGGGCATTGGAGTGGCTGCATCAACTCGAGCAGCAGACCCTTGAGATCAGTGAGGTGGTTGGTGGTTCGCTAGGCAGTGCGGTTGATAAAATTATCACGTTGCAGAAACGTCAGAAAGACCTGGAAAAAGAACTGGCCGCGCTCAATGCCTCCATGGCGATTGCAAATCTTGATGAGATCCTGGCCTCTGGCGTATATGTGAAAGAAATGAAGGTGGTTAGTGCCAGGGTGCAGCTGGATTCACCTAAAACCCTGCGCGAGATAGGTGATAAGGTTCGTGACCGGCTTGATTCAGGTATAGCGGTTCTTGGCGGTGAACATGGCGGCAAGGCAGCCTTACTGGCGCTGGTAAGTAAGGATTTAACCGGACAGATAAAGGCAGGAGATATTGTCAACAGGGTGGCAGCGCTTGTGGGAGGAAAGGGCGGAGGTCGACCGGACATGGCGCAGGCCGGTGGCAATATGCCGGACAAGCTGGACGAAGCTCTGGCAAAGGTTGCCGAAATTACTGAAGAACTGCTTTCTTAAGCTTAATTGGCTCTTCAGGAAACATCATTTTTTATGGCCTAACCAGCATGGCAGGCTCAGGTTTGCCAGCTACAAATGAACCATGAAAGCTCGTCATTTCGGCAAGGGATAGGTAGCTCTTCTCTTGAGAGACTTTCGGATAAAAAAGACCTGTAACTGATCACGGGCACTTCATCCTTGCGCGATCACTTTCCCGTAATACGCCTGTACACGCAAGCCACCCGTGACCAATTACACGTCAGCAGCAGAGAAATAACGGGGAAGTGCAGGCCCCGTGCCTGGTTACAAGGAAGTAGAGACCCAGAGGCCGGTATGCCTGTCCTCTTTTTATATTATGCAAGAATCAGAATCACAGCGTATAGTTATAACAGGGGTTGGCCTGACCGCGCCTGGTGCTTCCTCACTTGAGGAATTCAGAGAAAATCTGCTTGCAGGTAAAAGTGGCGTCAGTTCACTTGATCTTCGCTATATGGGAGTGCAGCCTGCAGGTATTTGTAGTTTTCCAGAAACAAGGTATAGAAAAAAGCGCGACAACAAACGGGGAACCCGTGCAGGGTGCATCAGCGTTTACTGTGCTAATGAGGCACTGGGTGATGCTGGTATTACCTTTACAGAGTATGAAAAAGGCAAAACCGGCGTATACCTTGGTCTAACAGAGCATGGTACTGTTGAGACCGAAAACGAGGTCTACAATATCAGTAGATATGAATATAATGTAGCCTACTGGACTCATCATCATAACCCCAGGACGGTTATGAATAATCCGGCCGGTGAAATTACCATGAACCTGGGACTAACCGGTCCGCACTACACTATCGGCGCGGCCTGCGCCGCAGGAAATGCCGCGTTGATTCAGGGATTACAGATGCTGCGTCTGGGAGAAGTGGATCTGGCACTGTGCGGCGGGGTTTCAGAGTGTACAGGCTCATTCGGCATTTTTGCCAGCTTTCGCTCGCAGGGAGCTCTTGCCCAGCATCCTGTGCCAGAAAAGGCGAGTCGGCCTTTTGATATGCACAGAAATGGTATAGTCGTCTCTGAAGGAGGCTGTGTCTTCACCTTGGAACGGCTGGACAGAGCACTTGCCCGAGGGGCAAAAATTTATGGTGAACTGGCTGGTTACGCTATGAACTCCGATGCCAGGGATTTTGTTCTTCCTTATGGGCCAAGACAAAAGCAGTGCATGGAGATGGCACTTCATCGCGCCAACATGGAACCATACGACATCTCACTGATCAACACCCATGCCACCGGTACCCGGCAGGGGGATCAGGAAGAGTGTGCTGCTATCCGTGACACCTTTGCCGGATGCGACAAGACATATATTAATAATACCAAGTCCAGTATCGGGCACGCCATGGGAGCTGCCGGTGTACTTGAACTGGCCGGTAATCTTCCCGCCTTCACAGATAATTATGTCCACCCTACCATTAATCTGGAGGAGCTGGATCCTGCCTGTGCCTTAAACAATCTGGTGATCAATGAGCCCCGTGAACTTGGGAGTGTTGATACCATCCTCAATAACTCTTTTGGTATGCTGGGGATAAATTCAGTAGTTATTGTCAAGAGATTTATGGCAAAATAATAGCTTCTATGGTAAGTCGTTTGCTTTTATTTACAACTTGTGTAACTGCTTTTATATCACCTGCCTTCGGGTAAGCGCGACTGGCCGCATAAAGGGGCTGTGGCGGCCAATCTCGCTTGCCTGAATCTGGGTAACTGAAAGCAGTTACAGGCGTAAAGCAAGTGAAACCAGGGTGATGCCTGCCTTGTGAGTAGTGACGTAGAATCAAGAGCTTATATGGTCTGTGCGTAGTTGTTAACTTGTCATAATAAACCAGAGTGTTTGATAAAAGGAAAGAAGTATGACCCGAGACGAAATCAAGGATGTAATTCTTGAAATCATAGAAGATATTGACGAGGAAGCAGATTTCGATGATCTGGATGCCGACGAACCCTTGCGGGATCAGCTGGATTTGGATTCCATGGATTTTCTTGACATTGTCATGGAACTGAGAAAACGTTACCAGATTCAGATTCCAGAGGATGAATATCCAGAGCTTGTCTCGCTCAGCAGCTGTATAAACTATCTGGAGCCAAAACTGGTCGATGTGTAACGTTTTATGTACCTGCTCACAGGGCTGCGCCATCTTGGTTTCACGTGCTTTAAGGTCTGTACCGGCTTTCAGCCCGCCCAAATTCGGGGCAGCTATAGCTTCTCTAGGCGGCCAGTTGTGATCGCTTGAAGATGGATGGGCCGGGAGCAGGTACCTTTTTTATTGTACAGGGCGGCTGGTGAGTAATACCTGAGCCGCTCCAACTCTCCTTCCCTTTTTCCTGTATGGCTGACTATCAGCTTATCATTATTGGCGGTGGATTATCAGGCATTGCAGCAGGAATCCGCGCAACCCGTTTTGGGCTGAAAACCCTTTTGGTGGAGAAACACAATAAACCAGGCGGGTTGAACTCATATTATTTCCGCCAGGGGCGTCTTCTTGAGTCCGGCCTGCATGCCATGACCAATTTTGCTGTGCCTGGAAATAAAAGAGCGCCGCTCAATCAGCTCTTTCGTCAGCTCAAATTATCGCGTAAAAGTTTTGTGACCCATGAGCAGTATGGCTCGGAAATACGTTTCCCTGGCGGCTCGCTTTTTTTTTCCAACGATCCAGAGCAACTGGAAACCCATGTCAGGGAGATGTTTCCTGGCCGCATTGACCGGTTTATTGAACTGAAAAAAAAGATAGCCTCTTTTGATCCATTTACTGTTGGTCCCTGGAGATCGTCTCGTCGTTTTTTACGGGAGATCTTGATGGAAGAGCCGCTGGAGGAGATGCTTCTTTTGCCGCTCATGGTTTATGGTAATGCAGAAGAACATGATATGGAGCTTTCTCAGTTTGTCATCATGTTCCGCTCAATTTTTGAAGAAGGCTTTTTTCGTCCTGCTGGTACTGTTCGTGACTTTTTAGCGCAGCTTGTCCGGCGTTTCCAGGAAAATGGAGGAGAAATCAGGTACAACAGTGAGGTGGCTGCTCTCTGCACCAGTGGGCAGCGGGTAGATGGGGTAACATTGGTTGGCGGCAAAAAAATAACTGCTGATAAAGTTATCTCTACCATGGGAATGCCGGCAACAATTGAAAGAAGCGGCTGGAACCAGTCCAGGCAGGATTACACTGGCAGGATGAGTTTCATGGAAACCGTTTCTTTTCTGCCGCAAGAGGCTTTTACCAGTATTGACGCATCACGCACCATACTTTTTTTTAACAGAAAAAACAGGTTTTCTTATAAGCGTCCTTCTGATTTCATTGACTTGTCCTGGGGAGTTATCTGCTTTCCAGATAATTTTCAAGGTGTTGAAAAAGGCGAATATGGCCAGGTACGAGTAACCTGTGCTGCCAACTACGACCTCTGGAAATTGTCGTCTCCCTCATCATATAAGGATAAAAAGGCTAGGTGGAGTGCTGCTGTTATTGAAAACACCGAACAACTGATCGGAAAATACGGGGCATCGGTTGTTTACCAGGACAGTTTTTCTCCACTGACCATAGAGCGTTTTACCGCAAAGGCTGAAGGAGCGGTGTATGGCAGCCCCGTTAAAGTAAAGGACGGACGTACGCCCTGGGAGAATCTCTTTATCGCGGGAACAGACCAGGGGTATCTTGGTATAGTCGGAGCCATGCTCAGTGGAGTGACTATGGTGAATCATCACGTTCTGATGTAATATTATTTTGTTATGAAAGTATTGAGTGGAAAGAAGCTGGAGCAGAACTATGATGTTGCCGTGATTGGTTCGGGGCTCGGCGGCTTGACAAGCGCCAACCGCCTTGCTCAATCCGGGCATAAAGTGGTTTTGTTTGAACAGCATACCCAGCTGGGTGGACTGGCGACCTGGTTTAAGCGGGGTGGACATATTTTTGACGTTTCCCTGCATGGATTTCCCTATGGTATGGTCAAGACCTGTAAAAAATATTGGAGCAGGGCCATACGTGATCGTATTGTCCAGTTACCGGGGATAGTGTTTGATAACCCCCAGTTTTCCCTGACCACTACCTTCAGCAAAGATGATTTTATCCGTATCCTGACAACCACCTTTAGTGTTGATCCGAAGATGGTACGCGGCTTTTTTCATAGCGTGGACAATATGAACTTCTATGATGATCAGTCCATGACCACGAGAGAGCTTTTTGAGCAGTATTTCCCAGGCCGCACAGACGTGCATCGTTTGCTTATGGAGCCCATTTCCTACGCCAACGGTTCTACCCTTGATGAGCCGGCAATTACCTACGGGATAGTTTTTTCCAATTTCATGAACAGGGGAGTGTTCACCTTTGAAGGTGGAACTGATACGTTGATATCTCTTATGCAGGAGGAATTGAAGAATAACGGCGTTACCATAAGCACCGGGGCGGAAGTGGAAAGAATTCTGGTGGAAAAGAACAGGGTGCGGGGGGTTGCTGTTAATGGCAGGGAAATCCTTGCTTCATCCGTGGTTTCCAATGCAGGAGTGACCAACACCATTGATGATTTAACTGGCCGGGAGTATTTTTCCCATGAATTCCTGGAGCGATTTGATAAAGTGGAGGTAAATAATTCCAGCTGCCAGGTATACTTTGGTATTCGCAGGGGAGAAAAAATTGATGATATTGGCGACCTGCTCTTTACCTCCACGGCTAAGGAATATTCAGCCCAAGAAATGCGGAGCATGGAGACAAAAAGTCGCACTTTTTCTGTGTATTATCCGAAGACCCGTCCGGAAAAGCCCGACTATACCATCGTCGCTTCCATGAACGCAGAGTTTGGTGACTGGGCCAGGTTAAGTGATGCTGATTACCTGACCGCCAAAGAAGCCATGATTGAGCGCTGCTATGATGATTTGGAAAAGTATGTGCCAGATATCCGCTCACTGGTTGATACTGTTGAGGCGGCAACACCAAAGACCTTTCAGCACTACACCCTGCATACCAAAGGCACGTCCTTTGGCACCAAGTTCGCCGGACTCGATATTTCCCGAACGCTGCATAAAGAGATACAGGGGCTTTTTCATGCGGGATCAGTGGGGATTATCATGAGCGGCTGGCTGGGGGCCATTAATTATGGAGTGATTGTTGCCAATGATGTGGATGGGTATGTGCGGTCACTGTAATGATGAGCAAATGAAAAATGAATGAATTTATTAAAAAAAAGGCCATCGTCACCGGGGCAACCCGTGGTATAGGCAAGGCAATAACCGACGCCCTGCTCCGGGAAGGGGCACTGGTTATTGGTCTGTATGGCGGCAATGACGCTGCAGCAGAACAATGTGCTCAGGAGTGGAAGGATTTTGCCGACAGGCTTGAGCTGTTCAAGCTGGATGTAAGCGATTATCCAGCTGTTGAAAAGATGCTGGCTGATATTGAAGCCCGTTATGACACCCTGGATATCCTGGTCAACAACGCTGGTATACGACGGGACAGCGTCCTGGCCATGATGAGGGAGCAGGACTGGCGCCGCGTGCTTGAGGTGAATTTGACCGGAGGCTATAACATGTCCAGATGCGCCTTGCCGCTTATGCTCAAACAGAAATACGGAAGAATTATTTTTATCACTTCACCCATGGGGCATCTTGGTTTTGCCGGACAGAGTAATTACGCTGCGTCTAAGGCCGGCCAGATCGGTTTGATGAAATCGCTTGCCAGGGAGGTGGGAAAACGAAAAATAACGGTTAATTGTGTCTCTCCTGGGTTTATTGCCACGGACTTTATTGAAGATCTCCCGGAAACACAGGTTAAGGAGTATAAAAAAATGGTCCCGCAGCGCCGTTTCGGTAAACCGGAAGAGGTAGCTGAAGCGGTGCTTTTTCTCGCAGGTGACAGGGCTGCTTATATCAGTGGTGCCGTGCTGGAAGTAACTGGAGGACTGTAATGCGTTCCCTTGGGTTAGATTTTATTGCGTCCCGCATACCCCATCGCCCTCCTTTTTTGTGGCTTGACGAAGTTACAGCTATTGACGGTAACAGTATCAAGGCCGTGAAAACAATTGCGAAAGACCTGGAGCTGTTTCAAGGACATTATCCTCATTATCCCATTGTTCCCGGGGTAATTCTCTGTGAGGCTGTTTTTCAGGCCGGGGCGGTGTTGATCAGCGATCAGTTGTCCCGGGAACAGGGAGAGGAGGAAACAGGAGAAGACGGAATCCCGGTACTTACAAGGATAAGCGGTGCTAAATTTAAACGCGAGGTCCGTCCTGGTGACACCATAACCATAGAGGCTGGTCTTGTGGAACGTATGCAGGCGGCCTGGTTCATGAAAGGAAGCGTAAAAGTGAACGACAAGGTGGCTGTTAAAGTTGAGTTTGCCTGCACCCAAACGAAAGGCAACTAAGTGGATTTTCTTGATTTAAACAAGCGGACAATCATCATCTTTGGCCTTGCCAACAAAAGGTCTGTAGCCTGCAGCATTGGCAAGGTGCTGAAAGGGGAAGGTGCCAGAGTTATTCATGTCGTTCAACGTGAGTCACACAAGAAGGCCGCACAAAAGTTGTTTCCGGAGAGCCCGGTTTTTCTGTGTGATGTGGAGGACGAGCAGCAGATTATTGCCGTTCGGGATGCCATCCGCGCTTATATTGGTGAAACCAGAGTGGCTGGTATTGTCCATTCAATCGCCTTTGCCAACTATTCCGAGGGGTTGAAGCCTTTTCACCAGACATTGAAGAAGGACTTCCTCCAGGCTGTTGATATCAGCTGTTTTTCCCTGCTTTCCATTGCCAATCATTTTCGCGATCTGCTTGCCAGTGATGGGGCCATGATCACTCTCTCCATTTCAACCACCAGAATGGCAGCAGAGAATTACGGTTATATGGCTCCGGTCAAGGCTGCGTTGGAGTCCTCGCTCTGTTTTCTCGCCAAAAGCTTTTCCGCCTTTTCTGAAGTGCGTTTCAACGCCGTCTGCGCAGGCCTGCTCAAGACTTCTGCCTCAGCCGGGATTCCCGGCTATGTTGACAGTTATCTTTATGCAGAAAAGGCAACCCTGCGGAAAAGGAATCTGAATACCAATGAGGTCGCTAATACAGCGGCTTTTTTGCTGTCACCCAGGTCTTCAGGAATCAATGGCCAGTGTATTGTGGTTGATGCCGGTATGGGTATGAATTATTTTGATGCGGAAATTGTCGGAAATGTGGTTTGAGTTTTTCTGTGAAGAACTATTGGGCAGACCTAACTGCTCCCAGCTCACCCCTCTTCTGGCGATCACGACCCGCCGCATAGAGGGGCTGTAGCGGCCAGGCGCACCTGCCCAGATCCGGGCACCCTGAAGGCAGTGACAGGCCTGACCCGTATTTCTCATGAACATTAAGTGAAACCAAAGAATTACACGCTCTGTGAGTAGCTACGTGCAAACAAATATTCTTTCCAGGCTGGTACAGATGCTTCCCAATACCTGGGCAGTGTTTACTTCTCCCAATACCCCTTTTTCTGTGAAAATTATCCTGGCGGCAGGTTTACTTTATGCTCTTTCTCCGTATGATCTGATTCCTGAGTGGATACCGGTTATTGGGGTGCTGGATGACCTGGCCCTGGCGGCCTTACTGATTGGCTGGGCGAATGGGTTCAGGATTCCGAAGGAGTAATATTTTTTATGCTTTTTACCAAAGTTTGCCTGCATGATTTCGGCTACGTCCTTCCTCCCAATATTGTGACCTCACTCGCCATTGAAGAGCGCCTGGCTCCGGTCTATGAACGGCTCAAGCTGCCTCCCGGACGCCTGGAACTGATGAGTGGAATTCGTGAGCGACGCCTCTGGAACGCCGATACCCTTCCCAGTCAGGGAGCCGCGCAGGCAGGTGCTATGGCGCTTGAAAAATCTGGTGTTTCCGCAGATGAGATCGATTGCCTGATTTTTTCCTCGGTAAGCCGGGACATGATGGAACCTGCCACCGCCTCATTTGTACACAGGGTTCTTGCACTTTCTCCTTCCTGCCATCTTTTTGATCTTTCCAATGCCTGTCTGGGTTTTCTGAACGCCATGATGGTGTTAGCCGGCATGATTGAGCTTGGACAGGTGCAAAGTGGACTGATTGTTGCGGGTGAGACAGCAGAAAACCTGGTAGAAACAACCATTGTTCATATGTTGGCAGATACAACACTTACCCGTAAGACAATTAAACCATTGTTTGCATCTTTAACCATAGGCTCAGGAGCTGTTGCCCTGGTGATGTCGGATCGCCGTGCTCACGATACCGGACACTATCTGGTCGGTGGAGTCTGTCGGGCCAATACCAGGTATAATGATCTCTGTCAGGGCGGGCAAAACAGTGAGCAGGGTATACTTATGTCTACTGAATCCGAGGAGCTGCTTCATCGAGGGGTTGAGACTGCCTTTTCCTGCTGGCAGGACTTTAAACAGGAAACCGGATGGAATGCAGCAACAGTTGATAGTTTTTTTTGTCATCAGGTCGGCCGTGCCCATGCCCGGCATCTTTTTGGCCGGCTTGAGCTTGATGTAAGGAAAAATTTTGAGACCTTGCCGGTATTGGGAAATGTCGGTTCTGTTTCTGCTCCTGTCACCATGGCCATGGGCATTGATGAGAAGGCTCTTGTTTCCGGGCAGCGTGCGGCGCTTCTGGGGATTGGTTCTGGCATTAATTCCCTCATGCTGGGAATAGACTGGTAACCGCAATGCGTCTTGCTGAGTACCCTTTCACGCCCAAACGTTGCCAGATAGGGGGGCAGACCATGAGCTACATTGACGAGGGAGAGGGCCCGGCTCTGGTTTGCATCCATGGAAATCCCTCCTGGTCGTATCTGTATCGTCATGTCGTCAGTGAATTCTCTGGCTCGTATCGGTGTATTGTTCCCGACCATATAGGCTGCGGTTTTTCCGACAAGCCAAAAAGATATAGTTACAGATTGGCCACGCATATTGAAAACCTGAGTTCGCTTCTTCAAACCCTTGAGATTGATACATGCACTGTAATGGTACACGACTGGGGCGGCGCCATTGGCATGGGCTGGGCCGGCAAATATCCAGAACGGGTTAAAGGAATAGTTGTTTTAAACACAGCTGCCTTTCCTTCAAAACGGCTTCCCTTTCGCATCGCGATCTGCAGGGTGCCGCTGCTTGGGGCTCTTCTCGTCCGCGGCTTGAACGGGTTTGCCGGGGCTGCGATCTTTATGGCAGTGGTAAAAAAGATGAAGCCTGAAACAGCAGAGGGCTTTCTTGCCCCCTATGGTTCGTGGCGGAGTCGCATCGCAATTTTACGGTTTGTCCAGGATATTCCCATGAATGACCGGCATCCATCCTGGGATACCTTGCTTGGGGTGGAAAAATCGCTTCAGAAGCTGCGACAACACCCTGTGCTTATCTGCTGGGGCGGCAGAGATTTCTGCTTTACAAAACATTTTTATGAAGAATGGCGTACGCGTTTTCCTCTGGCGCAGGCTCATTTTTTTGCTCATGCCGGTCACTATGTGCTGGAAGATGCCAGGAAGCATGTTTTCCCTCTGCTGTCAACCTTTTTTGAGCAGGTTCATGCTACGTGATCGCGACTATAATATTGCCAATGCCTTTGCTGAAATCAGTGTTCATCTGGCAGATGCAACCGGTGTGGTTTCCCTGAAAGGCAAAAGGTGGCAGAAGCTTACTTTTGCTGAATTAGCAACCCTGGCGGATAACTATGCGCGGGTTCTGCATGCCAGGGGCGTGCGTAAAGGGCAGCGAGTTATGCTGATGGTGCCGCCGTCAGCCGACTTTATGAGCCTGACCTTTGCCCTTTTCCGCCTGGGAGCGGTTATTATTCTGATTGATCCGGGGATGGGCTATAAAAATTTGCTGCGCTGCATTGCCTCTGTGCAACCTGATACGCTGATCGGTGTTCCCAGGGCCATAGTATTTAGTTGTGTTTTTCGAAAAACCTTTGTTACCCTCAAAAGGCGGCTGCAACTTGGCGGGCTGCAATTTTTTCCCTGGATGCAGCCAGTCATTAATCCTGACAATCTGAAGTCAGATGCTTCCTTTTTTCCTGCATACCAGGCAAAGGAGCATGATCTTGCCGCAATTGTCTTTACCACCGGCTCCACCGGGCCGCCTAAAGGGGTGCAGTATACCCACGGAATTTTTCATACCCAGCTTAAGTATATTCGTGATTATTTCGGAATAGGGCCGGGTGATGTGGACCAACCGGGATTCCCTCTTTTTGGTCTTTTTTCAACTGCTTTAGGAGCCACAGCCGTCATACCGGACATGGACCCGACCAGACCGGCTGAAGTAAAGCCACAGAGATTTGTCGATTCCATTCAGGCCTTTCAGGTTACCTATTCTTTTGGTTCTCCGGCTATATGGAATGTGGTCAGCAGGTATTGCCTGGAAAACAACATTCAGCTGTCGGTAAAAAAGGTGCTCATGGCAGGTGCTCCTGTCCCCGGTGACTTGATCGAACGGATGCACCAGATTCTGCCTGAAGACGGGAAGGTTTTTACTCCTTACGGTGCAACCGAGAGCCTGCCCATCGCCTGCATTGAAGGACGTGAGATAACGGAGAAGACCTGGCCGCAGACCAGAACAGGAAAGGGAACCTGTGTTGGCCGGCCTCTGCCGGGCATCTCTATCCGTATCATTGAGCCGGTTGACACCCCGATTCCGACCTGGGACACCGCCAAAGAGCTGAAGGATATGGAGATTGGCGAGATAGTGGTGAAAGGCCCGGTAGTAACGAGGGAGTATGATCACTGTGACGCGGAAAATCGTATGTCAAAGATTGCTGACGGTAAGTCGTTCTGGCATCGAATTGGAGATATGGGCTATCTTGACCTGAAAGGAAGGCTTTGGTTTTGTGGGCGAAAAGCTCACAGGGTTCTGGCTGCCCATAAGATATTGTATACTATTCCCTGTGAAGCCATTTTCAACGAGCACCCGAAGGTCTTCCGCTCGGCTCTTGTCGGGGTTGGAGAGCCTGGAGAACAGGTGCCGGTCCTCATTGTCGAACCGACGGAAAAGATCGCTGATCAGACAGCGTTATTTTCAGAACTGCGATCACTTGGCCGGGCCAATCCTTTAACGACGGAAATTGATATTTTCCTCGTTCATTACCACTTTCCGGTGGATATACGGCATAACGCCAAAATCTTCAGAGAACAGCTCGCTCTATGGGCAAGTCAGCAACTGGAAAGGTCATCGTGTTGATACTCAGGGGTTCTGTCCGGCGGGCAGGAGTAAAAGGATAGCGTATGCAGCGGGCGATTGTGACAGGCGGCGGCGGTTTTATCGGCAGCGCCCTGGTCAGGGCTTTGCGTGACCGTGGTATTGAGACAGGGGTGGTCGGCAGAAACAGGTATCCTGAGCTGGAGCAGCTTGACGTAAAGCACCATCAGGGTGATATTCGTGATCCCGGTTTTCTGACAGCATGTTTCAGTGGGTATGATACGGTTTTTCATGTTGCGGCCAAAGCAGGAATCTGGGGGTCACGGGCTGATTATTTCTCCATTAACCTCCAGGGAACAAAAAATGTCATTGAGGCCTGTCGGCATAATGCCATCGGGGCATTGATATACACGTCAACCCCTTCTGTGGTCTTTGCCGGAGAAGATATCAAGGGTGATGATGAGTCTCTTGCGTATGCGGATAATCCGCTATGTCATTATGCGGCCAGTAAAATCAAAGCCGAGCAGCTGATTCTTGACGCTAATGATGATGTGCTGAAAACTACAGCCATTCGTCCTCATCTTGTCTGGGGACCGGGAGATCAGCAGCTTGTTCCGCGACTGCTTGAACGGGGCAGAGCCGGGCAGTTAAAAATTGTCGGACAGGGAGTCAATAAGGTCGATATCACTTATATAGACAACGTTGTGTATCTTCATCTGCTCGCCGCTGATAATCTTCATGGGGCAGCAACCGCAGCCGGTGAAGCCTTTTTCATTGGTCAGCAGGAACCAGTTGTCCTTTGGGACTGGATCAATACTTTGTTTGCAGAGGTCGGGATAGAGCGGATAAAAAAAAGAGTTCCCTTTCCCATCGCCTATTATAGCGGCAGCCTGTTAGAGTTTCTTTTTTTTCTTTTGCGAAAAAAACAAGAGCCAAAAATGACCAGGTTTCTTGCGCACCAGCTGGCACAATCACATTGGTTTAACCATGGCAAGGCTGAGCGAATACTGGGATATAAGGAGTTAGTCAGTACCAACACCGGCATGAAGCGGCTGCTGGAATGGATTGACGGGAGAACAAGGCCGGGCCATTACCGTTAGTGGAGAGAAAAAACTGATTGAGTTATAGTCAAGCGTAACTGAAAAAACGCATAAATATTATTGAAAAATAAATTGACAGTCTGTTTATTTTTCAGTAGTTATCTTTGCTGATATGAGCCACTATACCGTGCAAGAGCTCGTTTACCAATAACTGTTAGAGGAGTATCAAGAATGATTTCTGTCGACTTTACGCTGTTTATACACATCGTAAATATGATTGTGTTGATGGTTGTTCTTAATAATATCTTATACAAGCCGGTGCTTGGTATCCTTGAAAAGAGGAAAGAAAAAATAAGTGCACTGCAAGGTGAAGTCGAACAGCTTGAACAGCGTGCCCATACCAGGCAGAAAGACCTGGACCAGAAAATGCGTGAGGCAAGCAGCAAGGCAAAAAAAGCGCTTGATGAGGCCCGTTCAGGGGCTCAGGCTGCAGGTGCTGAGAAGCTTGCTGCTATCCGCCAGGAAGCTGATGCTGATAAGGAAAAACAGCTGGCCGATATTCGCATGCAGGTGGAAGCAGCACGTAAGGGGCTGCAGGAGAAGACAGAGGAGTTCGCAAAGGAAATGGCTGGTAAGATACTTGGGAGGAGTCTGCAGGCATGAAAGTTCATTTAAAAGCTCGCGCATCAAGAGTAATTCTATTACTGTTGTTCCTGGTCGGGACTGCCTCGTATGCCCTTGCTTCAGCTGCTCATGGTGATGCTGAAACAGCTCATGCCAAAGCAGTCGTTGAGCAGAGCCACAATGAAGCAGCAGCTCAGCAAGAGCATGCCGTTCAGTCATCCGCTGATTTAGCTGGTCATGAATCCCGCGATGGGCATGCAGGCGAAGCAAGTCATGCGGATTCACTTTCGCCGGCTAAATTAAAAGATCTGTTCTGGCGAACACTGAATTTTGCCGCTCTGGTTGCACTTCTTGTTTACTTTCTTGGCAAGCCCGTTGCCTCCGGTCTTAGTGGTCGTCAACAGCGGATAAAGGAAGAGCTAAGTGAGTTGGAAGCCAAGAAAGAAGCTGCCGAGGCTGAATATGCTGAGTTTGAAACCAAACTGGCTGGCATGGAGCAGGATATGGAACAGATTGTTGCCAAGGCCATTGCTCAGGCTGAAAATGAAAAAACACGTATCCTCAAGGAAGCGGAAAAGGCAGCAGATGATATCAAGGCTCAAGCCCAGGCAGCTATACAGGCCGAGCTTGAGGATGTAAAACGTAGTCTGAGGGAAGAAGTTGCAGATCAGGCCGCGATGATGGCAGAAGAGATAATCGTCAACAATCTGACGGATAAGGATCAGGTGACGATTACTGAACAGTTTCTCGAAAGAGTAGGAGCAGTGCAGTGAGAAATACCATTCTAGCTCGCCGATACGCAAAGGCGTTATTTGCTTTGGGCAAGGAGCAGGGCAGGGTTGATGAATACAGCGATCTGCTTGGCGGACTGGCCCGGTTATATGATGATCCCGAAGCAGGAATTGGAGAGGCCTTGACAAATCCCCTGTATCCACTTGAAATACGTCAGAAAATGATGGCAAAAATAGCAGCGTCCGTTCAGGCCGATGCGATTATGGCCAGCTTTCTTAACCTGCTGATTGAGAAGAAAAGAGCTGACATCCTGCCGGAGATTGCTGATGCGTTACAGGCGATGGTGGATGCGGATCAGCATATCAGTCATGGCACAGTTGTCTCGGCAGTTGAACTTGGTGACGATACAAAAGAAAAAATCCAGGATACATTGGAAAAAATTACGGGAAATAAGGTTATACTTCAGACCGAGGTCGACCAGTCAATTATAGGCGGCATCATCGCCAAGGTTGGTGATTTGGTACTGGACGGAAGTATAAGGACACAGCTTAATGGATTAAAAGAATCTATCAAGGGGAGAGAATAGTCAAATGCAGATCAAAGCCGAAGAAATCAGCCAGATTATCAAGGATCAAATAGCTGGCTACGAAAGTGATGTCGACTTAAAGGAAACGGGAACAGTCCTCTCCGTTGGTGACGGTGTTGCACGTGTCTATGGTGTTGAGAATTGCCAGGCCATGGAGCTTCTGGAATTTCCGGGAGGTATTTTTGGCCTTGCCCTGAACCTTGAAGAAGATAACGTTGGCTGCGCTATACTGGGTGAAGTTCGTGATATTAAAGAAGGAGATATCGTTAAACGAACTGGACGTATTGCTGAGGTTCCTGTTGGCCCTGAGATGGAAGGTCGCGTTGTTGATGGTATCGGCCAGCCTATTGATGGAAAAGGCCCGATTGAGGCAAAAGAAACACGGAAGATAGAGGTGTTGGCTCCCGGGGTAATCGCTCGCAAAAGTGTTCATGAACCCTGCTACACCGGAGCAAAAGCGGTTGACGCCATGACCCCGGTAGGCCGTGGTCAGCGGGAGCTGGTCATCGGTGACCGCCAGATTGGGAAAACTGCACTCTGTGTTGATGCGATCATTGCCCAGAAAGATACAGATGTACACTGCATCTATGTTGCAGTTGGGCAAAAGAAATCAACTGTTGCGCTTGTTGTAGAGGCGCTGCGTAAACACGGAGCCATGGATTATACAACCGTTGTAGCTGCCTGTGCATCAGATCCGGCACCGATGCAGTATGTCTCGGCATTCGCAGGCTGCTCCATGGGGGAATATTTCCGCGACAATGGCCAGCATGCTCTTATTATCTATGATGACCTTTCCAAGCAGGCGGTTTCATATCGGGAACTTTCTCTTCTTCTGCGTCGTCCTCCTGGACGTGAAGCCTATCCCGGCGATATTTTCTTTAACCATTCCCGGCTTCTTGAGCGTGCGGCCAAGGTGAGCGACGAGCTCGGAGCTGGCTCATTAACCGCCCTGCCGATTATCGAAACCCAGGCTGGCGATGTCTCTGCCTTTATTCCGACCAATGTTATCTCTATTACCGACGGTCAGGTCTATCTGGAGCCGAGTCTGTTCTTTGCCGGTGTACGTCCTGCCATTAATGTTGGCCTTTCTGTTTCCCGTGTTGGTGGTGCTGCACAGGTCAAGGCCATGAAGCAGGTCGCTGGTACACTTCGGCTTGATCTTGCTCAGTATCGAGAACTTGCCGCCTTTGCCAGTTTTGGTTCTGACCTGGATGCGGCGACCCAGGCACAGCTCACCCGAGGGGAGCGTCTGGTTGAAATTCTCAAGCAACCTCAGTATCAGCCGTTACCCATGGAAAAGCAGGTGACTATTATTTTTGCCGGTACCAAAGGATATCTGGATCAATTTCCAGTAGATACGCTTGCAGATTATGAGCAGGAACTCTACGGATATATCGAAGCCAATGAACCTGCTATCTTTTCTGACTTGAAAGCCCAAAAACAGATTACTCCAGAAATCGAGGAAAGGCTAAAGAGAACACTGACCTCCTTTGGTGATACCTTTAAGGCGACCAAGGGCCTGAATTAGCCAGCAGGCTGGATCACAGGTTTACCAGCTCAAACAAACCATGAAAGCTCGCCACTTCGGCAAGAGATGGGTATCACTTCCACTGAGAGACTTTCATATAAACCAGCAGGGCTGAACCAGATAGCCTGCAGCCATAACAAAGCATGAAAATCGGAAATTCGGAAATTAACATCTTTTTTTGAGCAGATTTTCAGATAAAAAACAGGAAGGTAGGAAGGGAACATGCCTGGATTAAAGGATGTCAAAGATAAAATAACCGGCGTTAAAAAGACTGCGCAGATTACCAAGGCCATGAATATGGTCGCCTCTGCCAAGCTCCGAGGTGCCCAGGAGAAGATGGAGCTCTTCCGTCCCTATGCGGCGAAATTCGCAGATACCATGGGTGATCTTTCAGCAGGTATGGAAGATACAAATCTTCCGCTGATGGAGGTCCGTGATACCAAAAATGTTGAGATCGTTGTGGTGACCTCTGACCGTGGACTCTGCGGCAGTTTTAATTCAAATATTATCAAGGCAGTTGAAAAAAAGGCAGCAGAATATCAGGCTGAGGGCAAATCAGTCAGCTATGTCACCGTAGGAAGGAAAGCTACACAGGCACTTAAAAAAACTGGAAAAGTACGTTCGTCCTATGATGATATTATGGGAACCTTCCAGATGTTTAATGCTCGTGAGATATCACAAGACATAACCAGTGAATTTTTGAGTGCTGGAAGCGATCAGGTAGACATCGTGTATGGCAAGTTTTATTCCGTTGCCGTACAAAAGCCTGAACGAGAGGAATTGCTCCCTATTAAACCGATTGAGGGAATAGAAGAGGAGATGCCGCAGACTGCCGGACCAAGTGGATCATATACCTATGAACCAGATCCCGCTGAAATTATGGAGGTACTGCTTCCGCTCTATTTGAATGTCCAGATATATCATGCCATGCTTGAGGTTGGCGCAAGTGAACATGCTGCCCGAATGACTGCAATGGATAATGCGACCAATGCCTGCAAGGATATGATCAGTGAATTGACACAGTTATATAATAAGGCTCGACAGGCGGCCGTAACCAGCGAGCTCTTGGATATTGTCAGTGGCGCAGAGGCACTGAAAGGTTAACGCTGTACCAGCGTCGGTATAGTATTAGATAATGGAGGCCATGCACAAATGGGTGATGTAAGAGTTGGAAAAATTATTCAGGTTATCGGGCCTGTTGTTGACGTTGAATTTGAGCCGGGTGATCTGCCCGACATCATGAACGCGTTGTTTATCTCCAATCCAGGAATCAGCGACGAAACGGATAATCTGGTCTGCGAGGTGGCGCAGCATTTGGGTGATAACGTCGTTCGTACAATCGCCATGGATCAGACCGATGGCTTAGTTCGTGGAATGGACGCACGTGATACTGGCGGACCAATAACTATCCCTGTTGGTGAAGCTGCCCTTGGTCGAATCATGAATGTTGTCGGTCGCCCGGTTGATGGCATGGGAGATATATCTTCGGACAAAAGTCTGCCGATTCACCGCCCGGCGCCTGCATTTATAGAGCAGGACACGGAAGTCAATGTTCTTGAAACCGGTATTAAGGTTATTGATTTGCTCGTGCCTTTTCCCCGCGGTGGCAAGATGGGGCTGTTTGGGGGAGCTGGCTGCGGCAAGACAGTAATTATGATGGAGATGGTCAACAATATCGCCATGCAGCACGGTGGCATTTCTGTCTTCTGTGGTGTTGGTGAACGTACCCGGGAAGGAAACGATCTATACAACGAGATGAAGGAATCGGGCGTACTTCCCAAAGCTGCTTTGGTATATGGTCAGATGACCGAGCCTCCAGGAGCACGCGCACGAGTAGCGTTAACTGGTTTGACTGCTGCCGAATACTTCCGGGACGAAGAAGGGCAGGATGTTCTCTTTTTTGTTGACAATATATTCCGTTTTACCCAGGCTGGATCAGAGGTCTCTGCCTTGCTTGGTCGTATGCCTTCAGCGGTTGGGTATCAGCCGACTTTGGCTACTGACCTTGGTGCGCTTCAGGAGCGAATAACCTCCACCACCAAAGGTTCCATTACTGCTGTGCAATGCGTTTACGTGCCTGCGGATGACCTGACTGACCCTGCGCCAGCCACTACTTTTGCTCACCTCGACGGTACAGTTGTTCTTTCCCGTCAAATATCCGAGCTTGGTATTTATCCTGCAGTAGATCCACTTGACTCCACTTCCCGGATTCTTGATCCCAACGTAGTTGGTGAAGAACATTATGCTGTTGCCCGAGGTGTGCAGGTAGCCTTGCAAAAATACAAGGAACTCCAGGATATTATTGCGATTCTTGGTATGGACGAACTCTCTGAAGAAGATCAGTTAACCGTAGCACGAGCTCGTAAGGTGCAGCGATTTTTGTCACAGCCTTTCCATGTGGCTGAAGTATTTACCGGATTCCCTGGTGTTTACTGCAAGGTAGAGGATACTGTTCGAAGTTTTAAGGAGATCCTAGATGGTAAGCATGATGATCTGCCTGAAACTGCCTTCTACATGGTTGGCAGCATTGAAGAGGCAGTAGAAAAAGCAGCAGCTCAAAAAGCTGACGCATAAAGAGTGAGTTAGCTGAACAGAGGTATTTTTATGGCACAGATTCACCTCGAAGTGGTAACCCCTGGCGGCCCGGTTGTTAGCGAAGATGTTGATATCGTTACTGCACCTGGTATAAGCGGCGAGTTTGGCGTACTGGCGAACCATGCACCTTTTTTAAGTACCATAAAAACAGGAACGCTGACCTACAGGAAAAACAAGCAGACCTCGTACCTCATGGTCAGTGGCGGATTTTCCGAGGTCTCTAACAATAAGATAACGTTTCTGGTGGAAAGTGCCGAGTACGGAAAAGACATTGATGTTGAACGTGCTTTACAGGCAAAAGAGCGTGCAGAAAAACGTCTGGCTCAGGGTCAGCAGGCTGCTGAAGGTATTAACAGAACCAGAGCTGAAGCGGCTCTTAGACGGGCTGCAGCCCGACTGAGGACAGCTGAAATGGTTCGCATGAGCTGAATATAGTATAAAAGCTGGAAAAATAGTGAGTGACCAATCACGGGTGCATTAAAAAAATTGTACAGGCACGATTTCGAGCAGGTACGCAAGCGAAGCGAGACCTCGAAAGAGTCAGTTACTAAAAAAAGGCTGCCTTGAGAAAAGGCAGCCTTTTTATTTTATTTAGAGTGTAAGGAAACGCTTTTGTGGCGATTAACATAGGCAATAATACCTTTGGCTATCTGCCTCGCCGCCTTTGTCTGATAGGTTGGAGTTTTTAATCTCATTGCTTCTTCTTTATTGGTCAGGAAGGATAATTCGCATAAGATGGCAGGCATTTCAGCACCTAAAAGTACGTAAAAGGGGGCCTGTTTTACGCCCAGGTCATGTATGGGATAAGATGATGACTTGAGCCCAGATATCAAATTTGTGTGTACGTATTCAGCTAACCGTGATGATTCATTGATCTTCGAATTCTGCATTAAGGAAGAGAGTATATCCTGCAGTTCTCCTATGTTGTGGGTTGAGGTTGCGTTTTCAAAGGCTGCAACCCGCATCGCTTCCGCATTCGTTGCCAGATTAAGATAATATGTCTCAATTCCTCGTACTGAGGCGTTTGGGTGGGCATTTATATGAACGGAAACAAACAGGTCTGCCTGTTCAGTGTTCGCAATGGCTGTACGTTCTTCCAGGGGGATAAAGGTGTCATCAGTCCGGGTAAGTTTTACTTCATACCCATATTTTGCTCTGAGGATAGCTGCAAGCTGTTTGGAAATGGCAAGAACCAGGTTTTTTTCTTTCAGGCCAAAGGCCACGGCCCCTGGGTCTTTACCTCCGTGGCCGGGATCAATTATTATTTTTCGTACCCCTAATCCAAGTTGCTGGGCCAGGGAGTAACTATCTGTTAAGGCAGCTTGAATAGAATTATCCTCCTTGACGCTTTGGACTGATTTTTTCTTGGTCTCCTTGAGGGTAATAAAGGGATGCGCTGCTGATCTGGTGAATTTTTTTGTCTTGCCAGACGACTCGGAGGCGGGAAGTGAGGCACCCTGATCTTGTTTGTTCATTACGACGACAGCAGTTTTTTTGTTGGCTGACGGCAGAACTTTATGTGGCTTTTGCGCTTTTTTACTGCCATTAACATCTATTACGACCCTGAATGGATCGTTAAGGCTGAAAATTTTATAGTCAGAGACAGACTCCATATCCAGCACAACCCTGACGGTTGAAGGGCTGAATTGACCAGTGCGCACCTGTTTGAGCAGGCCGTCCTGTATTGGTACAGGTTGACGGAAACGAGGCGGTATATGACTTTGGTTAAAATCAATATAGAGCCTTCGAGGCTGGCCCTTGTTTTCTTTGAGTAGTTGTGAGGTGAAGTGAACCGGTGATGTAGCTCTGATAACAACTCGGGTATAGTCTTTAGATGACCAGTATTTGACTGGCAGAACCTTAATCAGTTTGCTTAGTTTCTTGTTTTTGGTGAGTGCTTCGGGGACTGGGATGTTATGATGTTTTTCCAGAAATTTTAGTTTGTTAACTGCTTGAGCATATTTATCCCCATCTGGATAGAGCTTTATTATTTGCAGAAACTGGTCTGCAGCTTTGTGATATTTTTTTTCTATTAAAAGAAATATTTCCCCAACATTGAACAAGGCGTCATCGGCGAGGGTGTTGGTTGAGAATATCCTGGCAACATCATTGTAGTAGCCAATGGAATCTTCTAGATCAATAGGCAGGTGAAATCGCTGATGCATCTTGTACTGCATACGTCCCATCATGTACAGGCACGAGGGAGCCAGCTCACCTTTTGGGTCTTCCAGATAAATACGGCGGAATTTGCGAATACCATTTAGCCAGTTACTTCTTTCATGGCCGATGGCAGCATCACGTTCCAGGGTATAGTAATAATCTTTGGCGTTCTGGTACTGCTGTGCAGATCGGGTATTTGCCGATGAGTCTTTCTGTATAGTGCCATGACAGTCCGTGACCGCAAAAATATAAGAAAGCAGTAATAGAAAAAGGATCAGTGCCTGAGCAGGCTTGTGTATGGGTGAGGACAACATTGCCATAGTGAAAATGTTTTCAGTGACGAGAAATCCTGGCTGAATGTTCAGCTTATCGTCTTTAAAATATACAATATTCCATTAACACGGTAAAAGAGAAAGTTTTTTTTCCAGGTGTTCTCATTTTTGAGGTAACATATTGCTTTTCCTAAACTTTTGAAAGCCATTCTCTCTGGATTTTTTGTTGTTATTACAGGTGTGCAGGAGTTTTGCAGGTAAGCCGGTTTCTCGTGAAAAGGATACTGCGGCGGGTCGTGATCGTTCAAAGAGGGGTGAGCGGTGAGGAGTTACTCTCCATCTTTTTTATCTGCCTTGTATTCTCATATGCACCATGGAGCAGATACCCAGCAGATCTGTCATTGCTGACATGACTTTAAAGCCCAGGGGAAGACCTTTTTTCATCCCTTTTGACATGGGGATGGCAGCTATCACCTTTATTCGCTTGTCCCATTTCTCCAGAGACTGTATAGGCTTTAGACCCCAGCCGCCCTCCAGGGACATGCCCATGCCGCCTTTTTTCAAAACGGCTTTTTTCGCAAATTTGATTCCCATGGGTGACAGGGAATCAAAATAAAAATCACAGGTGCCAAAATGGTCTGCGGCGGCAATAAAAAACGCCTTGATCTGTTCTTCTTCAAAATAATAGAGCACCCCGCCGGCGAGAAACAGCAGCCCGTCCCGGACAACGATCTTGTCAAACCATGACCTTTCCAGAAAAGAAGTGGCAATGCTCTGGTGTCTGTCGCTGTCTTGGTAAAAATGTCTCCTGAGAGCGATCACATCGGGCAGGTCAAGTTCGTAAAAAAGGATTTTCCCGTTATCAATCCGGCTGAAAGTGGTGTCCAGGCCACAACCGATATTGACAATGGTGGCTTCAGGATGTTTTTGGATAAAGGTACGGGCCATTTTGTCAGTGTGCAGGCTGCGGGCCACCCAGCCATGCTGGGATGGGCCCTGGGTTTTTTCGATATCTGAAAAATCATAGTCAATGGCCTTGATGATCTCTACAGCCTTTTCATCTGTCAGGCGGGGACGGTTTTTTTGGGTTTCATGGGCTCGGCCCCATAAGGGCAGTAAAAGGGTTTCCTCGATGGTACCTTTTTTTACCTTGATTTTTTGATCCATTGCTTTTTTCATCTTCTTCATCTTCTCCTTCTGTAACTCCTCACAGGGTGTTTAATCTCTTTATTTTACGTAACTTTTCACTGGGTGTATAACGCTCTGATTCTACCTGTTTCAAACGTGTAACTGCTCTCAGGCTGCCCCTATTTGGCCAAGCACGATTGGCAGCTATAGCCCCTCTATGCGGCGGGTCGTGATCGTTCAAAGAGGGGTGAGCTGTGAGGAGTTACGGTGTATTTTATGTTCCCGGAGACACCATAGGAAAAAGTTAATGGAACATGCCAGTTATCAAAACTTATCTGGACAGGCTCATTGAAAAGAGTGCTACCAATGGAAAGACTCAACCCGTCTCTGAGCTTGATATAAGAGACGCGCCCCCTGCCCATTTCCCCTGGCCACCGCCAGCAGAACTGCTTGTGAGTATCCAGACAGGTCGCACAGTTACTCCCCTTGCTGCTTCCGTCCAGATATTCATCAAAATTATCTTGTATCAGTTCCTCTGACTCAAAGGTTAAGGTGTCGCCCATGATCTCTGCCCCCTGTAAACGATAACATCTTGAACTGGTTCGGGAGGAAACCCGTATAATATTAGAGTGGACTAATTGGGAAAGTATACACGTCAACGGTTAGTTTTTCAAGTGTTTGTCATTTGTAACTACTTACTGGGTGTGTAACTCTCTGATTGTACATGCCTCAAACGTGTAACTGCTTTCAGGTTGCCCCTATTTGGCCAAGCACGATTGGCAGCTATAGCCCCTCTATGCGGCGGGTCGTGATCGTTCAAAGAGGGGTGAGCAGTGAGGAGTTACAGAAAAAAACAACATGCTACCAAATACGGGGATAAAAACGCCGCAATCGGGAAAATATGGCAAATTATAAGGCAGCGAGCAGAAATCACCTGATTTTCCAGCCGCAGCTTGTCTGCTGAAGCGGGTTCCACAGGGCAGCTCCATCCTGACACCTCAGTGAGAAAAGCTGTGTGATGCTATGAGTTGTAATGCCCCTTGCAAATGCTCATGAGAGATACCGGCCAAGTTTTTGTGAGCAAGCAGTTACGGCATGATTTTCGAGCAGACCTCCTCAAAATGACGACCGACCTGTATAGGATTGTGGGCGTCTGAGCCCAGCTGAAGTTTAATGCCCTTTTTTTTGGCCATCGTGATGACAGCGTATCCTGGAAAGGGCTCCTGTCGATGGGCAAAACCTGAGGTGTTTACTTCCAGGGCAATATTATTCTCAGCCATGATATCAAGAAGTTGTGCAACCTGAGACATCTGTCCCTTGAGTGGTTCAATGTCGGGGACACTGCGTAAAACAACATCAAGGTGGCATACTACGTCGCAGGGAATTACATGTAACGCTTCGATAAGAGTGGCATAATACCAGTTCAGTATTTCTTCCCTGCCCTGGGCAACAAGTTTGTCAATGCCTGCCTTGTCCCGGGTCAGCAGATTGTGATGCCTGCCTTCAAATTTAATAAAATGAAGGGACAGGCCCACTCTGTCCCAGGGAAAGGCCGCAAGCATTCTGTTTAGTTCTTCCTTCTCTTCCGGATTATATCCGGTTTCTACCCCTAGCAGAATGTTTAACTGGCCGGAATATTTCTTCTTAAGCCAATTGCCTTCTGCAAAATAGAGCGCGAAGTCGTCTTCATTTAACCATATTTTTTTTTCATAGTTGATTCCTGCTTCAAGGTGCTCGAGAAAACAGATGGTGTGCAGCCTGGCAGCCAAAGCTGCCTGGACATATTCCTCCATGGTTCCGACAGCATGATTACAAAGGGGAGTATGCATATGACCGTCCATGCCACAGTCAATGATAGAGGAAGTATTCATAGGTGATAAAAGATTGGAGAATGAGGGGGTAATCAGGGTAAGGCAGAAGGTCAGGCGTTGCCACGAGGAAAAAAGTGAACGACTCCGTCGATGTCTGAGGTGTCACAGATATCTCCTACCTCAAGTTCGATATCTATGAGTTCACCAATGCCGCCCATCTCGAGGGAAAAAGACGGGCCGTCTGGCAGGTGATATACCAGGGTTTCAACCTTGGTGAAATCAATGGAATGAGATAATAATTGTTTCATAGTAACTACTCTCTGGGTGTGTAACTCTCTGATTGTACCTGACTCAAACGTGTAACTGCTCTCAGGCTGCCCATATTTGGACACGCACGATTGGCAGCTATAGCCCCTCTATGCGGTCGGTCGTGATCGTTCAAAGAGGGGTGACCTGTGAGTAGTTACCTTTCATAAAAAATTTGTTTTCACGTAATCGATCACGAGGTCTGTCAAAGTAAGGCCATTTACACACTACGATAATATTAGTTTCTTCATACCAGTTTTTTCAAGAAAAAGACATAAAATATATGTACATCATCACTAAAATCATCACTACTCACAGAGTCTGTATCTCCCTTATCATTTGCTTTACGTCTGTAATTGCTCTCAGGTTGCCCATGTTTGGACACGCACGATTGGCAGCTATAGCCCCTCTATGCGGCGGGTCGTGATCGTTCAAAGAGGGGTGATCTGTGAGTAGTTACCTTTCTATAATAGAATTTGACACAATTTCAGGAAGTGGTACAATGCCTGGTTTCTGTCGGTAAGATACAATGTAACCGATCGCGGAGTCTGTACTTCCCGTTATTTTTCACTTCTGACGTATAATTGATTACTGGCACCTTTGTTCTTTTTGTCGATTATACATCACCTCAGGCACCGCAGTTGCCAGGGAATTTCTTTACGCGATTGGTTTCACCTTGATAGTGTATATTTTAATACATTGTCAACATTCCAGCCATACGGCATAGCTGTAACACAATGAGGCACAAGGCATGTCTGAGCAGGCAAGGTACGAAAAAGGCGGTAGTTCAATCTTTAATAAAGAGACCGATAAAAATCCGTCTCATATTCTTCCTGAAAAATTGACCCTGAAGTCGGCACTCCAGTTTGATTGTCACCCTGGGGTGCAATGTTTTACAGCCTGTTGCCATGATATAAAGATTATTCTTACTCCGTATGATATACTCACGTTACGACAGCGACTGGGGCTTGCTGCCCATGAGTTCATAACACAGTATACCATGCCGACCTATCTGGAAAAAACAGATATGCCAGGAGTTCAGTTAAAACTGGTTGGGGACAAGAAGGCCTGCCCCTTTGTTACCCCGGATGGTTGTACTGTTTACACTGATCGCCCCTCAGCCTGTCGTTATTATCCGGTTGGTATGGCTGATTTTCACGAAGGCGGAACCGATGACGCTGATGAAGAAAAGTTCTTTTTTCTGGTCAAGGAACCACACTGTAAGGGGCATGAAGAGCAAAAAAAATGGACTATCGGTGAATGGCGGGCTGATCAGGGGGTAGACCTTCGCGATGAGATGAACAAGGAGTGGCTCAGGCTCGTTATGCGCCGAAAATCTTTTGGGCATCAGGCGAGTTTGAGTGAAGCGGCAAAGCGCATGTTTTTTATGGCCTCGACAGATTTGGATACTTTCAGGAATTTTATCTTTGCAAGTTCTTTTTTAGATACCTATGAAGTTGATGAGCAAACCCAGAAAAATATCAGGGAAGATGATATCGCGTTAATGCATTTTTCCTTTAAATATCTTGGTAACACCCTTTTTGGGGTAGCTGGTTTGACCATTAAGGAGGAGAAAATCAAAGCAAAGGTCAGGGAGATCAAATCCCGTCAGGACAAGGCTCTGCAGGAGGCGGAACGGGAATATCTGGAGTTGAAGGCGGAACGTGACAGAATGCTTAGGAACCGGCAATAAATTATAGCTCTCAGCGCATGCATTGATATCTCATTTTCTCTGATATCACACAGAGTTGTTTTTTATGTATTTCTTTTTAAATCAGAAAAAAATCAGGAGAAATCCGGGCTGGAACCTTTACCTTTTTTTAGTATGATCACGAGTTGAGGAAAAACACATGAATATTGAATGGGCGTATTTACGTAAAGGCTGAGCTTCCTGTAAAAAAGCACAGGTTGTGTTTGCAGAAAAAAACATTGCCATCACTGAAACCGTCAATGCCGGCAAGGAAAAAATCACAGGTGAGGATGCCTGGGAACTGTTAAAGCAGGCAGACGAAATCATTGTTGGCCGCGGCAGGAAATATGTTGTTTTTGAACCAGGGGCAACTAATAAGGAAGAGGTACTGAAGCAAACCTTGGGCAGAACAGGTAATCTTCGAGCACCAACCCTAAGGATTGGCAAAAAACTCATCATCGGCTACAGCGACGAAATGTATGCTCAGCATATACAGTAATCCGTGGGTCAGGACTTTACAAAACACCTGGAAAAGCGGCTGCGCGCTATATCGGAACGGGGGCAGTTCCGCCGCATCCAGGTCCATCGTCACCTGGTTGACGGTTGTGTGGAGATCGAAGGTAAAAACTATCTGAACCTGGCAGGCAACGACTACCTCGGGCTTGCCACCAACAGAGAGCTGCACAAAAAGTTTTTTGCCGGCCTGTCATCTGTAACCATGCTTGATTCTTATGGCATGGGGTCCACCGCATCCAGGCTGATGACCGGCAGCACAGAGCCTTATGCCCGGCTTGAAAAAAAATTGTGCCATCTTTATGCCAAGGAAGCAGCACTTGTTTTTAACTCAGGCTACCACCTCAATATAGGCATTTTGCCCGCACTGACCGAGAAAAACGATCTTATCCTTGCAGATAAGCTCTGCCACGCCAGCATGATTGACGGCATGCGCCTGTCCCGCTGCAGAAAAATCCGCTATCCTCATCTGGATTATGATGCCATTGAACGGATACTGGAAAAAGAAAGGGACGATTATAACCAGGTCTACCTTTGCACTGAATCAATATTCAGCATGGATGGCGATGAGGCAGACTTGAAAAAACTGGTGACAATAAAAAATAAATGGAACGCCGTTTTATATGTTGACGATGCCCATGGTGTGGCAATCCGGGGAAAAACCGGCTGTGGGCTGGCTGAAGAATATGGTGTTATTGATGAGGTTGAACTGCTCACCGGCACCTTTGGCAAAGCCTTTGGTGCACAGGGTGCCTTTGTGGTCTGTACACGTCAACTGGCAGACTATCTAACCAATACGGCGCGCTCCCAGATTTTTTCCACAGGAATGCCGCCGGTGGTTGTTCATTGGATCAATTTTGTCCTTGATCGTATCCCGTCAATGACGCAAGAACGGGAAAAGGCCGCTTTTCTGGCACAACGTCTGCGGGAAGAACTCAAGCAAAACGGGCTTTCAACATGTGGCAGCTCCAACATCGTTCCGGTTATGATTGGTGACGCAGCTCGTGCCGTTCACGTTGCAAGAGAAGTCTGTAAGCACGGATTCTGGGTTAAGGCTGTCAGACCACCTACAGTTCCGCAAGGAAGCTCCCGCCTCCGGCTCAGCCTGAATTCGGCCATGAACTGGCAACAGCTGAAGCCATTGGCAAAGGTGATTGCCGATGCTGTAACTGATCTCGGGTGAATGAGTAATTTTCATGAATCGGCCTGTCTCTCACCTTAAAAACAAGGTATCTCATGCAGTATATCTGGCTTCATCAGAACCACAGTGATGACTGCCTGCTTTTTCTTGCAGGCTGGGGCATGGACAGCACCCCCTTTGCAGATATCCCAGGGCAGGGACTGGATGTGCTCATGCTTTATGATTACCGTGAGCTTTTACCTGTGCCCACAGAGCTGTTGAAAGGTTACGGCAAGGTGTACCTGCTTGCGTGGTCTATGGGAGTCTGGGTGGCTGGTCATCTTTTTGCAGGGCAGCAAGATTTTTTTTCACGTTGTATCGCCATAGGCGGAACCCTGGAGCCAATTCACCAGGAAAAGGGGATTCCGCCTGAAAGTTACAATAGTATTGAGACCGCACCTGAGGTTAGGGGTTTAGACGATTTTTATCGCTCAATGTTCACAGATGACAACCAGACTGATCGTTTTCTGAACAGCAAACCACAGCGCTCAATAAACGAAGTGTATATGGAGTTACACCTTTTTAAAGAAAGGTGCCTGCGTCTCGGCCCGGCAGCTGATATCTTTACCACTAAACTTGTCACCAGCCGAGACCGTGTTTTTCCGCTGCGCAATCAACTTAGGGCATGGGGCAGGAAGAAGTGTATTGTGCACAAGCTGCCTCACTTTCCTTTTTACGCCTGTACTGGCTGGAGAGCACTCATTTCCTGACTGTAACAGCTTCCGGCTCACCGATCTTCGGGCGAGATGAAATCCGTTGCAGGCACAAAACAAGTGAGACCTGGGTGGCACATGCTCTGTGAGTAGTTTACAGCACTCAAATACAATGCAGATGCCGGTCTGATATCGGGTAACGACTCACTGGGTGTGTAACGCTCTGATTGTACCTGCCTCAAACGTGTAACTGCTCTCAGGGTGCCCCTGTTTGGACAAGCAAGATTGGCAGCTATAGCCCCTCTATGCGGCGGGTCGTGATCGTTCAAAGAGGGGTGAGCTGTGAGTAGTTACGATATCGGTTAGGAAAATAACAGGACAAGTACCTTGTGCTTACGTGATATCTGGCGGAAGTGCATGGGAATCGAACCCACCTGAGAGGCCTTTAACCCCTCACACCGGATTTGAAGTCCGGGAGAGCCACCAGTACTCTTTCCACTTCCGTTCATTTAAAATTAAGGTAATAATGATTGACCTGAAAAACAACTTATTATTATAATTTCCAGTGCTGGTTTAATGGAATAAACGTATTTATTGTTAGATGGAGGGGTGTTGCCCTGGTAGCAATATGGAATGTGAGCGACTGATTCGCCTGATAAAGGACTGGTATCTTCGAGTTAAGCAGGAAACAATGGCGCCTGCACGGATGATGCAATTTATTGATAAACATGTAAAGGAATGTGAAACATGTCGTAAAGAGCTTGGTCTGCTTCAGGAGGTTGAAAAAATACGAGAGTTTATCTTGCCTGAATCAAAAATTCCCAAAGCTGTACGTGCTCAGGATGAAAAATCCACGCCGGAAATTTCTCCTGATGAAGACGAAGAAGCAGAAGATCAATATATTGGAGACGTGAATGACAATGGTTCAGTGGAGATTGATATAGATGAAGAGCCGTAACTGTCTCCATGTCAACGATTTTCGGGCGATTGTGATCGGTCGCATAGAGGGGTGCAACTGCCAGTCGCGCTTATCCGAATCCAGGCAACCTGAAAACAGTTACCGGCGCAAAACAAGTGAAACCAGGGTGATACATGCCCTGTAAGTAGTTGCGACAGAGGAAAGACGGGGGCCAAAAATGACAAGATGTATGATCATGGCCGCCATAACTACTCCTTTGTCTCTCCGGAACCTCCTGATCTCTGGTCAACCATGACAAGGAGAATGTAATGAGCGAGCAATATGCCATCCGCTTTGCTGACCGTATGAATCAGCTCCCACCATATTTATTTGGCATAATCAACAAGATTAAAATGGAAAAAAGATGGCAAGGAGAGGATGTGATTGACCTGGGCATGGGTAATCCTATCGATCCAGCTCCCCGCAAAGTCACAGAAAAACTGTGCGATGTCGCCATTGACCCCAAGTCACACCGTTACCCGGTGGCTGGCGGCATGAAAAATCTTAAAAGGGAAATAGCCCTCTACTATGACCGTAAATATGGGGTTAAGGTAAATGGCGTGGATGACGTAATCTGTACCATTGGCTCCAAAGAAGGGCTTTCTCATCTCAGCCTGGCACTTCTGGGGCCTGGCGACACGGTGCTGGTTCCAGCTCCGGCCTTTCCCATACACGTCTATGCTGCGGTCATCGCAGGAGCAAATGTGCTGAGGCTCTCGCTTGAACAGGAAGAGGAATTTCTCAAGCAGGTACAAACCATGTGCCGGTCACTGTACCCCGGCCCGAAGCTGGTTATGTTGAACTATCCGCACAACCCTACAGGAAAGCTCGCCAGCAGGGAGCTTTTTCAAGAAGTAGTCGCCCTGGCAAAACGCTATAATTTTATGGTCATAAACGATTTTGCCTATGCCCAGGTAACCTTTGACGGTTATGTTGCACCAAGTTTTCTTGAAATACCAGGGGCAATGGATGTTGGCGTGGAGTTTGGTTCTTTTTCAAAATCATATAACATGGCTGGCTGGCGGCTTGGCTATTGCGTGGGAAACCAGACCATGATTGAAGGTCTGGCAAAAATCAAGGGGTACTATGACTATGGCATATTCTCTGCCATTCAAGTTGCCGGTATTGTTGCCATGCGTGACTGCGATGAGGCTATTCAGGAGCAGGTGAAGCTCTACCAGAGCCGGCGAGATGTCCTTTGCGAAGGTCTGACCAGAATGGGATGGGAGGTAAACATTCCAAAGGCCGGAATGTTTTTATGGGTGAAAATTCCTCATCCTTATGCCCGGATGGGTTCAGTGCAGTTTTCTATTGAAATGATGAACAGGGCAAATGTCGCTGTGGCTGCAGGAGCCGGCTTTGGCGAAGAGGGCGACGGTTACCTTCGCCTGGCCCTGGTTGAGAATGAAAACAGGATACGCCAGGCACTTAAGCAAATGCGCAGGGCCTTGACCGAAATAGACAGGGAAATGGAAGCCGGAACATTTGTGTATTCCGATTAAGGGTTGGCAATATGCCTGTCTTGCGCAGAGGCAGCTGGTCACGGATTTGTGCAGATACCATTTTGAGCAGTGAGCTTTCGCCGTAAAATTTCCATTTCTCTGGCCCTGAGGATCTCCTTATTCTCTCTGGTTCCGGAAGGGTCACGATAAGGAGTGCCGCGTATACCTTTCATTAAAAAGCGATCCCTTTTCGGAATCGGCAGGGTGATAAATGATCTTTGTTTCGCTGCCAGCGTCCCGCCGCGAGTTCGCCCAAAAGGCTCTGTTTCTCCTATCAGAAAACCAGCTTCCATCATGCCGGATCGCACCGGGATGGCGGCGCAGTATGTCAGCAGGACACCATCATTCTTCAGTAAGCGGCAAAGCGCACGGAAAAAATCTACTGTCCACAGTTCACTGTTTCGCTGGGTTGAAAAGGCATCCAGCCAGATCAGGTCAAAATGTCCTTTGAGCTGCCGAATCGTATTACGGGCATCACCCCAGAGCATTTGTATGCTGCAGTTTAAATTTTCCCAGGTAGCATGTGTATGCAATGAAGAAAGGCAGGTATTCCAGTCAAGATGTGCTGCACTTTCCCTGATGTTTTCAGATGCGTCACGAACGATATTTCTGTTCAGTTCCAGCCCAACGATGTCCACCTGTCCACCCGTGCCCAAGGCATGTTCACAACTGCTCAGGCTGTTGTAACCAAGGCCAAAACAGACGTCGAGGATTCTTACCGGGCCTTTGTGCAAACGCTCGTCCAGCCTGGCTGGCTGGCAATATTTTTGTTCAGCTTCAGAACGGGCACCGGCGAGCGTATGGTAATGTTCCTTGAATTCTGCATTCCAGAAGGTGATGGAACCGTCTTCGGTGACAACAACTTCTGCAGCCTGAGGCTCATCTTCGTCTGACTTGCCTGAATGGTGTCCACATAGGTCCCCCTGCCTGATGCCCCGTTTTTTCATCTGATTTATCAGTATCCTGATAAATCGATCCTTGGACATGGTCCAGCGTGGAGCGATGAGCTGATCATCAGGTGTGTCAGTGGTCAGTCGAATAATAGGCCGATTAAGCGGAATCCTCGGTAACAGGTCAAGCAGCACCTCCATGTATTCATATTCATTCATTACCTGAAACTGCTTTTCATTATACCACCTGGCAAGCCTTGTTTTCTTTATGACATGGAGGTTATGCAGCTTGATGCCGTCAACCGGCAGCTCAGCAAGCACATCCATGGTCTGCCGAAAATGATCAATAGATTCTCCTGGAAGCCCTATTATCACATGCACAGCGACAAAAATTCCGGCTTCATTGAGTCGATAAACAGCCTCCTTGCTGGTTATCCAGTCATGTCCCCGGTTGATTCGTCGCAAGGTTTCATCATGTATGGTCTGAACTCCCAGTTCGACCCAGACGTCTTCATGACGCGCCATTCGGGCAAGATAGGTCATTACTTCCCTGCTCAGGCAATCCGGCCTGGTACCAACGGAAAAAGCGCAAAACTCCTGTCCTTCTCTAAGAGAGTTGATCACCTCTGAAAAACGATCAAGGGAAGCAAACGTAGGGGTAAAGGCCTGCAGGTAGGCCATGAATAATTTTGCCTGATACCGCTTTCGGGCAAAAGCAACCCCGGCACGAAGTTGTTCCCGTAGATCATCCAGCTCGCCAATTTGTACTGCCCGTGACCCATTTGCAGCACAAAATATACAGCCTCCATTACCATGCCTGTCCCGGTGTGGACAGCAAAAACCGGCATCCAGTGGCACCCGGTAGACAATGTCACCATAACGATTGCGCAGGTAATCGCTGTAACGATGAATAATCAATGATATATCAAAGGGTATGTTCTGTGAATAATTAGGTTTGCAGTGCTGGCAAACCGTGACTGGTTTACCCTATTTTTCCTGCCACACCGGGGAACGTTTTTCAAAAAAGGCACTCACTCCTTCCCTGGCATCTTCTGTCGTGCAGAGACGTGCGAACATCTCATTCATATAGGCGAATTGTTGTATGTACTCCATGTCTTCTGATGTGTAGAATCCCTGCTTGGCTATCTGTACGGCAACAGGACTCTTTTTTGCGAGTTCACCTGCCCAGGAAAAGGCTTCATCTTCAAGCTGCTCTTTGGGCACAAGCCTGTTTACAAGCCCTAGATCCAGCAACTCAGGGCCTTGAACAATATTACCGTAAAGTAATAATTCCATTGCCTTTTTACGGCCAACGCAACGCGCTACCGGAATAACAGGGCCGACACAATTCAAGCCGACGTTAATTGCAGTTAAACCCATTTTTACGCCTTCTTCAGCTATGGTCAGATCTGCGGCAGCTGCCAGCCCCATTCCATTTGCTACTGCGACCCCGTGTACCTCGGCAATGACCGGTTTTTTCAGTCTGGAAATGGCAACAAGAGGTTCCTCCATGGTTTGAATCCATGCACGGTATTCCATGGCCGATTTTCCCTCAAGTTCATTCACATCAATCCCGGCACAAAAGGCCTTTCCTGCGCCGCGAAGCATAATTACCCGTATTTTCGGGTTCCTGTCCAGTGTTGTCAGGGCATCATATAACTCCACAGCAAGGGTAGTGGTGAACGTATTAAGCTGTTCCGGTCTGTTTAGAGTAATGATGCCGATATGTTCCTCATGTGTTGTTCGTTCAATGCTCTCATACGACATAACGCTCCTCCAGGGGTGTAATTTGAATGATTGTATGCAATATACTTCTAACGTAGCTATTTGCAGGGGATGTATCACCCTGGTTTCACTTGCTTTTAAGCCTTTAAGTCTGTAACTGCTTTCAGGTTGCCCAGATCTGGGCAAGCACGATTGGCAGCTATAGCCCCTCTATGCGGCAGGTCGTGATCGCCCGAAGATGGGGGATCTGAGAGCAGTTACGAAAAAAGAAGAAAAAAAGAGGTTATACCTTGAACCTGGTGACCATGTTTTTCAATTTATCGGCAACACTGGCAAGATCTTTTGCCGTATCTTTAACCTCTCTGCTGCTCGTGGTCATCTCGTTGGCACTGGTGTTGACTCCTGCAATTTCTGCAGCAATTTCAGAAGATACAGAAGTGATTTGAGCCACATTTTCATTGACCTCAGAAATTCCCTGAGATCCCTGAACAACATTTTCTACGATTTCTCCTGTTGTGGCCGACTGCTCTTCGACAGCAGTTGCGATGGTGGCGACAACCTGATCGACTTCGGTAATGACTGTGCTGATCTCATTGATTTCTTTGACAGTAATTCCTGTAGCCTGCTGAATCCCCTGGATTTTCGATTGGATATCAAGGGTTGCTTTTGCCGTCTGGCCGGCAAGATCCTTGATCTCGTTGGCGACAACGGCAAAACCTTTACCAGCTTCTCCGGCCCGGGCTGCCTCGATCGTTGCATTCAGGGCGAGGAGGTTGGTCTGCTCGGAAATTTCTGTGATAGCTTCCGTGACCTTGTTAATCTCATGTGCCGCTTTGCCCAGCTCGTCAACCCGCTCCGAAGCAATCCGAGATTTCTCCACTGCCTGAGCGGTTATCTGCTTTGCCCGTCCAGAATTCTCGGAGATTTCAGTGATGGTCGCCTTCATTTCCTCTGTTGCGGTGGCAACCATGTTGACATTGACCGAAGCCTCTTCCATTGCGGCGGCAACCGAGCTCTGGTTGGCACTCATCTCTTCCGCCGCTGCCGCTACCTGGCTGGAGCGGTTTGCGGTATCTTCCGCTCCGGAAGCCATTTGATCGGAGATTGCAGCAAGCTGTCTTGATGAGTCATCCACCCGGGTAACTTCCTGGCCGACACCCGCCAGCATTTTGCGTAAGTTTTGAGCCATATTGTTCAAGGCGTTCGCCAGTAACCCAATCTCGTCTTTTTGCTCGATATCAATGGTTTTGGTCATATCTCCCTCAGACATTACCTTGGCGAGTTCAATCCCTTCAGATAAAGGTCGGGTGATAAGCAGGGTCAGGACGACTCCCAGAACCAAAGCAAGGATTATTCCCGTGACAATACCGATAAGGGTCATTGTCTTTCCTGTGCGTGCAGTTGCCTCGGCACTGCTGCCAATTTCTTCGGCATATTTTACGGCTTTTCCAACAACGCTGTCTAGTGCCCGAAAGGTATCAGTCTGGTGCCGAACAGTATCAACCAGTAAAATTTTGTTCATTTCCTTGAATGTATTGTGATATTTGTCAACTAAAGTGCTTATTCTGGCGGTAATTGTAAAAAGCTGGCTGGAAAGTGGCAGCAGCGTATTTTGCATCAACACCTTGCCCTGCTCGATCTTGCCCTCGGCAGCCATATCCTTGATTTGACCAATGGTCTGATGCAGCTTCGTATGGATAGGTTGCAGCTCCTGCATTGCCGCAACAATTTCCGGGTTGGTGGTAGGCATGTGCTTTAACCATTTTCCTAGCGCACAGTTTGTTGCATCGGTGCCGCCAGCAAAAGAAGTACCGAACATCAACATGAGGCTTACCTTTTTGAGCATTCTTTCGTGGGCTGCTTCAAAAAAGATCATATCCCGTGTCAACTGTTCTGGATTAAGGATGTCTGCTTCGAGCAATTCTTCTGAAAGTTTCGTCGCAGTATTGTTTGCTTTCACCCATTTACCATTATTGATGACAAACTGCTGCCACTCCTCGGGCACTGTATTAAAAAAAGCAAGCCTGGAGAATTCCTCTCTTGCTTTAGCATAGATCTTTCGCGCTGCTAACAGCTCTTTTTTGGCATGTTTGCGCTGTTCCTGTGTGATATAAGGGGTAAGAATCGTCCGCATGCTTGTTGCGACACGTGATGCCTCGTTTTTAATCACCATTATGTGCTTAATGCTCTGAACTGCCTCCTTTTCCAGTAATTCTGCTTTTTCATAGAGTCTGTTCTGTTCAAAAATGGAAATGATCCCGACAATAAGGATGATAATTGCCGTGAGAGCAAACCCGCCTGTCAATTTTACGCCAATCTTAAAGTTTTTCATTTTTCCTCCTTATAAGGTTGGCTTAATGCCGCCTCCAAAATTGTAACTGATCACGGGGCTCAATTCGCTTGTTTACCTGCTCGAAACAGGGCCTGTACAACTCTGAATTGAAGTGCCCGTGGTCAATTACGATAATCCCCATAATTAATAATAGATGCATTACCGTTTTCGAACTTGAAAAATACTTGCCAGCTGCCAGAAACTCTCGGGGTGAGTTCTTTTAGTACCTTACTCCTCAATTCCTGTCATAAAAAACAAGAAATTATTTGAGACGTAAGGTCTCTTGGGTTGCGGGTTTTCCGCGTTAGGAGTCCTTCTTTTTTTTCTGTGCATTCTCATACAGGGCTACAAAATTAATCGGCTCCATAAGAAAAGGCATAAATCCGCCATCAACTGAAACCTGGCTGACAATCTGACGGGTAAATGGAAAAAGAAGCAACGGACAGTCAACAGACATAACTCTGGGCAGATGCTCTTCCGGGATATTTTTCAGGAGAAATATCCCGGCATGCTCCACCTCAACGATAAACATTACCTTTTCATCAGCCTTTTTATTAATTACCCGGGCCGTTACTGACAAGGATACTTCATAGTGATCAGCATCGATTTTCTTGTTTTTGATCTTCATATCAAAGTCTACCCTTGGTTCCTGATTCTTTTCCAGAAAGATCTCAGGAGCATCAGGGCTTTCAAAGGAAAGGTCCTTGATATACATTTTCTGCATTCTGAATACCGGCGTTTCCTGTTGTTTTTTTTCCTGTTCTGTCATTATTCAATTCCTTAAAGTGTTAAAAGAGTTAACCAAGAGTAACTGCTCCCCGTCCACCTGTCTTCGGGTGCTCGCGATTGACTGCATAGAAGAGCTATAGCTGCCGGTCGCGCTTACCCGGATCCGGGTAACCTGGACGCAGTTACAGGCGTACATTCATTAAAGCCAGGAGTGTATATGCCCTGTGAGTAGTTACAATCAGGAGACAGAGTAACTGTATCTCTCAAGTCATTAGTACCTTACTCTTCATTTCCTGTCATAAAAAACAAGAAATTATTTGAGGTGTAAGGCTTCTTGGGTTGCGGGTTTTCCGCATTAGTACCTTACTCCTCAATTCCTGTCATAAAAAACAAGAAATTATTTGAGACGTAAGGTCTCTTGGGTTGCGGGTTTTCCGCTTTAGGATCATGTCAACGATGCAGAGTCAGTATATTGCACCGGATTTTTTTCGTCCTTCTGCAGCCTTGTCCTGTATTGCACAGTAGTGCTGTGTGACGAGGGCAAGCCTCCACCCGGGCTGATGAGAACTCCGGGCTGGCCTGTGATTTTTCAGCGTTACCATACCAGGGAAAAGGTTGCGAGCAAATTGATGCAGGCCATCTTTCTTGTACAACTGTTTACTGCAGACTTTTTAGTTGCCTAATTCCTGTCGTACAAACTTCCCGGTATACGATTCAGGTACCAGTGAAATTTCTTCAGGTGTACCACTTGCAACGATCAAGCCGCCGCCATCCCCTCCTTCCGGCCCTACATCAATGATATAATCGGCTGTTTTGATTACATCCAGGTTATGTTCAATGACGATCACTGTGTTGCCGCTGTCAACGAGCCGTGCCAGAACAAGTAGCAGATGTTGGATGTCGGCTGGATGCAGACCGGTTGTCGGCTCATCAAGGATGTACAGGGTCTTCCCTGTGGAACGCCTGCTGAGCTCTTTGGCAAGCTTTACCCGCTGCGCTTCACCACCGGATAACGTAACTGAAGACTGACCTAGTTTAATATATCCGAGGCCGACATCAAAAACCGTTTGTAAACGATTTTTCACCGGGGGGATATTCTTGAAAAATTCCAGCCCCTCCTCAATGGTCATGTCAAGAATATCTGCGATATTTTTCCCTTTGTACCGGATATCAAGCGTCTCCATATTATAGCGTTTACCATGGCAACGTTCACAGGTCACATAAATATCCGGCAAAAAGTGCATAGCAATACGTAAGACACCATCGCCTTCACAGGTCTCACAGCGTCCACCTTTCATATTAAAACTGAACCGTCCTGGTTTATACCCCCGGGCGCGGGATTCAGGAAGACGAGCCAACAGCTCCCGTATCGGGGTAAAGATTCCGGTATAGGTTGCCGGGTTTGACCTGGGTGTTCTCCCTATGGGGCTCTGATCAATATCAATAACTTTATCTACATATTCAAGCCCCTTGACAATGGTGTCCTGTGCAGCTATGCCTTTTTTCCCTTTTGTCTGAAGCACTTCCTGAGCTTCCTTAAACAAAGTTTCTATAATCAAGGAGCTTTTCCCGGAGCCAGAAACACCGGTTACACAGGTCATCACCTGTAAAGGGATGGAGACGTTTATATTGCGCAGATTGTTTATCTTTGCTCCTTCAATGCGCAGACGGTGCTTTTTGCCCTGCCTGATTTTCCGTCTTTTTGGAGGTATCTGTATTGCAAATCGACCGGAAAGATACCCTCCGGTCAACGAGTCCTCACAATCAAGCAGACCCGGTACCGGCCCTGAATACAATATTTCTCCGCCATGTACGCCCGCGCCCGGGCCGATGTCCACAACATGATCAGCAGTGACAATGGTGTCAGTATCATGCTCAACCACAATGACGGTGTTACCCAGATCCCGCAGATGCAGCAGGGTCTTGATGAGCTTGCCGTTATCACGCTGGTGCAGACCAATACTGGGCTCATCAAGAATATAAAGCACTCCTGCCAGTCCTGAGCCTATCTGGGATGCGAGCCGAATCCGCTGAGCCTCCCCTCCGGAAAGAGTTCCCGCTTTCCGGTCCAGGGAGAGATAGCCAAGACCTACTCCCTGTAAAAAAGAGAGACGAGCCATAATTTCCTTTAAAATGGGTTTGGATATCACTTCCTCTCTTGAGGAAAAACGTAAAGAGTCAAGCTGTTGAATCAGCTGGTCAATGGAGAGAGCCGTCATCTCCATAATCGACCATTCTCCCACCTTAACAGCCAGGGCCTCAGGTTTTAGGCGCTGTCCCCTGCATTGTTGACACGGCTGTTCGTTCATAAAGCGGGCAATTTCTTCACGAACCTTGGGGGAAGAGGTTTCCTGAAAGAGGCGTTTCATGCGCGGCATGAGCCCTTCAAAGCTTATATGAGAAACAATTTTTCGATTTTTTCGTTGATAACGAAATTCCAGCTTTTCTTTTCCTGTACCATGCAGAAGCCCTTTTTTGACCTTGGCAGGCAGCTTGTCAAAAGGGGTATTTAAATCAAAAGCATAGTGACGAGAAAAGGCATCAAGCCAATGCGTTACGTGGGTAGAAAGCTTTTTTCTCCGCCAGGGGGCTATGGCGCCTTCGAGCAGACTCAGCGATACATCCGGCACCAGAAGGTTTTCGTCGAGCAGCTGATTAGCCCCAAGCCCGCCGCATGCAGAGCAGGCCCCTATGGGACTGTTAAAGGAAAACAACTGGGTGGAAAGATCCGGCACAGATACGCCGCAGCGATGACAGGCAGCCGATTCACTCATAAGTACTTGCTCACCGCTTTCCGGAAAAAAAGCTATAAGCACCCCCTCGCCTAACTGAACAGCCGTACTTACCGACTCATCAAGCCTGCGCCTGATCGCGGCTTTCAGTACAAGCCGGTCTACAACAGCCTCAATACTGTGGTATTTATTCTTCTCCAATACCTTCTGCTCACCCAGGAGACTTACTTCTCCATCAACACGAACCCGGATAAATCCCTCTTTCTGCAGACGCAGAAATATATGGTCATGAGTCCCCTTCTTCCGGCTCACGAGCGGGGCCAGCAACACTACCTTTTCTCCCTCCTCACGAGCAAGCAGAAGGTTTACCATATCTTCTATGGACTGGGAACGAATCGGGTCGCCACAGTGCGGGCAGTGAGGTTGCCCTGTACGGGCATATAAGAGACGCAGATGGTCATATATTTCTGTAACTGTTCCTACCGTTGAGCGAGGGTTTTTACTGGTAGTCTTCTGTTCGATTGAGACAGCCGGAGACAGGCCTTCGAGCAGATCAACATCAGGTTTATCCATCTGCCCAAGAAACTGTCTGGCATAGGTCGATAAGGATTCAACATACCGCCGCTGTCCCTCAGCGTAAAGCGTGTCAAAGGCCAGGGTAGATTTTCCTGATCCTGAAAGACCGGTAAAGACAACGAGTTTATTTCGGGGAATATCCAGTGAAATATTCTTGAGGTTATGCATTCGCGCTCCGCGAATGCGCAAAAGCTGCGGTTCCATTACACTTCACCTTTCATAAACATGCGGTTATCCATTCTCCTTTATGGCACCTGATCTGTGATTTGTGTTTGCCCACGGAAAACACTATGGTATAGAACAAATACTGTAGCCATTATTTATCAACAATCAATATAGGAATACCTTATCTTCATGTACTTTCAAGACATAATCGCGACGTTGAACAGCTACTGGGCATCGGTCGGCTGCGTTGTTATGCAGCCATACGATATGGAGGTTGGTGCAGGAACCTTTCACCCGGCCACTCTGCTTCGCGCGTTAGGACCTGAGCCATGGAAGGCGGCATACGTTCAACCCTCCCGTCGGCCCACTGATGGCAGATATGGAGACAACCCTAACCGGTTGCAGCATTATTATCAGTACCAGGTTGTTATTAAACCGTCTTTACCAGATTCGCAGGAGCTTTATCTGGAAAGCCTGCGTCAATTTGGCCTTGACCTTCTTGAACATGATGTACGCTTTGTTGAAGACGACTGGGAATCCCCCACCTTGGGGGCCTGGGGCCTGGGCTGGGAAGTGTGGCTTGACGGCATGGAAATAACTCAGTTTACCTATTTTCAACAGGCTGGTTCCATTGATCTTAAACCTGTGACCGTTGAAATCACCTATGGGCTGGAGCGTATTGCCATGTACCTGCAAAAGGTTGACTCGGTCTATGACATTATGTGGAACGAAGAGATATCGTACGGCCAGATATTCCACCAGGCAGAAAAAGAGTTTTCTGCCTTTAATTATGAAGAGGCGGATGTAGAAGATCTTATCGTATCCTTTGCCAATTACGAACGTGACTCCCTGAAACTTTCTGAAAAAGGGCTTGTCCTGCCAGCTTATGACTATTGCCTGAAATGTTCACACACCTTTAATCTGCTCGATGCCCGCAAGGCAATCAGTGTGGCTGAACGTACCAGGTATATTGGCAGAATACGAAACCTGGCCCGCCAGGTGGCCAGAAAATATGTAGAACAGCGTGAAAAAATGGGGCATCCTCTGTTGTCTGAACAGGGCAGACAACATTTTAGCAGTGTTACTGAAAGATGACTGCTTCCAGTTCGCCCCGATTCAGGCAAGCGCGATGTACCCAGTCACTGGGTCTGTGCTTCCCCGTTATTCCCTGTTTCCGACGTGTAACTGGTCACGGGTGCAGCAGATTTGCGCAAGCACTCTTTTTCGCTCTACAAGGGTATGCGGGAAAGGGTGATCGTGCAAGGATGAAGTACCTGTGATCAGTTACAGCGCGATTGGTGGCTATAGCCACTCTCTCCGCTCAATTGCGATCATCCGAAGATACGTGAGCCAGGCCCGGTTAACCAAAAATATTGACAAGCCATGCATGTAACCAGTTCAGAGAAGAAACCGAAGTGGCAGGCTGTTTTTTTTGATTTTGATGGTGTTATTGCGGACTCTTTGCCGGTTAAAACCAAGGCTTTTGCAGAAATGTTTGCCTGTTACGGGGAGGAAACAGTGGCCAGGGTGATTACCTATCATCTTGCCAATGGCGGTATACCCCGAATAGACAAACTTCGGTATTGTTACAGAGAACTATTGCAAAAAGAAATAGCGCCGCAGGAGCTTGATCTGCTGGCAGAGGAATTTTCTGAAAAGGTGCTGGAGGGCGTTATTGCTGCTGAGTATATCCCTGGCGCACTGGCTTGCCTCAACCTGCTGCAAAAATATGAGATCCCGGCTTTTGTTGTTTCAGGTACGCCGCATGAGGAGATCCAGGTTGTGACTGCGCGAAAAGGACTGGACAGGTATTTCACCGAAGTACATGGCTCACCCCGCACCAAGACCAGTATTGTCAACGAACTGCTCAGGCGTCACACCCTCTCGGCCAAACATTGCCTGTTTATCGGTGACGCTCTGGCAGATTATACTGCGGCCAAAAATAGCGGCACCCGGTTTCTTGGCATCAGCAGTCGATATACCACCATTCATTTTCCTGAGCATGTCCCGGTTTCAGCTACAGTAAGACTTGACATCGAATCATAGCTGCTCCCGTCTCACCGATGCTCGGGCTAATCGCGTCTGCCCAAATCTGAGCAGCCTGAAATCAGGCTGGCACATACCCCGAGAGTCGCTGCGTCGTAACCAGTCACGGGATCTGTACTTCTGTGTTGTTCTCTGTTTCCGGCCAGCTACGTTACATCGAATCCATAATCTGATAATTTGCGTCAAGCCGGCAGGCCCGCATACCCGGATCATGATAAAAGGTGAACCAGCAGTCTTTCCCATAGTCGGCAAAAAAACGTTTTTTACGCTCTATGACCTCAAGGGGGAAGTTATCGTAAGCCATAACCCACAGGGGGCTGCTATGATAATGGGTCGCAAAGAGATCGCCCAGGTGGACCGCGCGGCCCCTCTTTCCTGAAATTTCTACGATCTGGTGCCCTCGGGTATGTCCTCCGCTGTGGCGAACCTTTATTTCAGGAAGCAGGTCAACATCACCATCAACAGGCTCAAGAAGCCCCCGGTCAGCAAGAGCCGCAAAATTATGCGCAAAGTACGTATGTTTAGTACGCTCAATGGGTGAACAAATATCTTCCCATTCCTTCTTCTGAATGATGTAACGTGCTTGTGGAAAGGCAGGGACAAGCTCACCTGTCTCCACTTGCATAACCGCCCCGCCTGCATGGTCAAAGTCACCATGGGTAAACACCACCAGGTCAATGTCTTCAGGAGAAAGGCCGAAACGAGGTAATTCCTCAGTAACCGCCCATTGCCTGGTCACTCGAAATATCTTCAGCTGTTTTTCGGTGAGCTTGTTGCCAAGGCCGGTGTCAATGATCAGGTTGGCGTTTCGGGTTTGAACAAGCAAGGGGTTGTTTACAAGCTCCATACAGTTGTTTTCATCAACACTGCACTTTTTGCTCCACAATACTTTGGGAACCGCCCCGAACATGGCGCCGCCGTCAAGCATGTTGTCTCCTCCGTGCAGCCAGTTTACAGTGACTGAGCCTAAATTGAGTTCTGGTCCTTTGTTCATTTATCCCCCTGTTTGAAAAAGGTGTCCTGCTTGCTTGTGATAGTTTTTAGCCCGGATTTCTCATAAACATTTTGTCTGATTTAAGAAGAAATATAGAAAAATAGATCTATGCTGCATCGGTGAGCAATCTTACATATCGACACAATGCGGGCCAAAGGTCAACCCAGGTGGTACCATCTTCGGCAGTATTTTGGCAACCCATATACGCAGGGTAACTCCTCACAGCTCACCCCTCTTTGAACGATCACGACCCGCCGCATAGAGGGGCTATAGCAGCCAATCGTGCTTGTCCAAATATGGGCAGCCTGAGAGCAGTTACACGTTTGAGGTAGGTAAAACCAGAGCGTTACACACCCAGTGAGTAGTTACTACCAAGGTATAATGAGTTGCCCAAAACTACCAAACCTGGCACCACCCGGGCTGATGAGAAATCTGGGTTAGTCTGTATTGCTGGCAACAGGGGCGTGCTTACTTTGCATTCTCTTGTAATTATGCTATTCTTGCAGGGAGGACAAGGTAGTACAGCAATCAGGAGGCCTGCCATGAAAAAGCTGCCCATCGGGATCCAGACCTTCCAGAAAATTCGTAAAGATGATTATGTGTATGTGGATAAGACCGACCTCGCTGTCGATCTTATATCCCGTTACCAGTATGTGTTTTTGGCCCGTCCCAGGTGGTTTGGTAAAAGTCTTTTTTAGATACCCTGCATTCTCTTTTTGAAGGAAGAAAGGAACTGTTTACCGGTCTGGCTGCCGAAAACAACCATGACTGGTCAAAGAAGTATCCTGTAATCAAAATTTCCTTTGGTGCCGGATAGTTCCGCACCCAGGAAATGCTCCATCTCACTCTGCTGGAAGCATTGAGAGATAACGAAAAGCGTCTGGGCATCTTTTGCCAGATTGAGGCTGCTGCCGCGAGATTTTCACGCATAATCAAGGCGGCACACGAAGCATACGGCCAGCCTGTAGTTATTCTCGTTGATGAATATGACAAGCCCATTTTAGACAATATCGACCAGCCGGAAATGGCGGCCTTTGCCAGAGAAACCCTGAAAGCCTTTTATTCCGTTATCAAGGATAATGATTCCCATATCCGTTTTGCCTTTTTGACCGGCGTAACCAGATTTTCCAAAGTATCTGTTTTTTCGGGTATCAACAATATTGTGGATATCAGCCTCAAGCCCCTTTTTGCCACTGTCTGCGGCTATACCCAGAGCGATCTGGAAGTGGTTTTTGCCGAGCATCTGGAAAGTGCGGATATGGCTGAAGTAAGACGGTGGTATGACGGCTATCATTTCATGGGTGAGCATGTTTACAATCATTTTGATATTCTGTTGTTTCTGGATAACAATAAGCTGTTCAAAAGCTACTGGTTTGAAACCGCTGCACCGACATTTCTGGTCAAGCTCTTAGACCAGAAACAATTTTTTCTGCCTGATCTGAGCAACATCAAGGCTGGCGAAGAACTGCTGACCTCCTTTGATATTGACAAAATAGACCCTGTTACCCTGCTGTTTCAGTCGGGTTATCTTACCATCAGGGATGTTTCTCTGGAAGAGGGAATGACCGAATATACCCTGGGATTTCCCAATCTGGAGGTATCTACAGCCTTCACCAATTCCCTGCTGGATATTTTTGCGCCGCCAGAAAGCAAGTTCCCTCTCAGATGCCTGGCTCTCTTCTGTTCCTTTACAGATTGTTGTGGAAGACTGCACCAACAAGGGCCGCATTGATATGAGTGTGGAGACGGACGACTTTCTTTACCTCATTGAATTCAAGGTGGATATGCCCAGAGAAAAGGCCCTTGCCCACATCAAAACCAAAGGCTATGCAGAATAATATCAGGTCAGAAATAAAAACATTGTGCTGATCGGTATTGGTTTTTCCAGTGAAGAAAAAAATGTCACTGAATGTGTCTGGGAGGAGGAAATGGTAAAGTAACTCCTGTTGTCCTTCCTTTTCTGAAATACCGGTTTGGCTTATTTCACGGTAAAGGTCAGCGTTGCCCCATAAGCCGCAGTATTGACCTTGCCGTAAAGTTTCCTGAGCGGGCCGTTTTCAGTTATTACAGCGGATGAAGCGTATCATGACAATGACGGCTCCCTGTTGGCAGAGACAGGAGTTCATCCCATCACCCCGGTATCTTCTGGCACGTCCCTGCCTGTTAATTATTCCCTGATACGCTTTCAGTCACCTGTGATGCTTTTTGTGAAATCCCCATGATACGCCAGGGCCTGACGGATGAAGGATATTCTTACGTTGTGGGAAGATTCTTGTCACTTCCTGAGCAGCAGCCGGGCGAGGATTTGCCCATCTTTTTCATCAAGCCCCTTTCCCTGGCGGGCAAGCTCCAGGGTGTAGTGCCCCAGTATCCGGTACAATTCCACAAGTTCAGGTAATTGCGCTTCCATATTTTTCAAATGCCCCTCAATAATGGGAAAATCTCCCCTGGAAATGGGGCCGGTCAGCCCTTTTACGGTTCCCTTGGTTTTGATATTTTCCAGGGAACCCTGGATCAAGGGCTCCAGCAGATGGTATGCCTGAAAAGCATCCAGACCTGTTTGCTGCATCATCTGCAAAGAGGCATGAACCAGGGTAACCAGATAATTGGATGCCGTCACAGCCGCAGCATGGTACAGCACCTTGGCAGAAGTGGGCATGACAAAGGAAGTGCCACCCAAAGCCGTTACAATTTTTTCTCCCAGACAAACCGCTGTTTCATCTCCTTCAATGCCCATGTGAATCCCCGTGAAAGGAGAATCCTGTCCTTCCTGGTATGGGACAAATGCCTGGAGCGGGTGAATGGATCCTGTGGCGGCTCCGGCCTTTTTTGCCGAAGACAGGATATCGGAACCAAGTGCGCCGGAAAGATGAAACACCTTGTGGTGGCTGGAAAATCCCCCTTTTGCGGCAATGGTTTCACATACAGATTCTATTTCCATATCCGGCGTGGCCAGAAATATCATATCTGCCATTTTTGCGGCATCTTCGACAGCAGGAACCACAACTCCCTTTCCCACAGTCCTGCAGGTTCCCTGGGCCGATGTCAGCGATCTGCTGGAAAAGGAAGCCGGAACAAAGCCGCTCTTTTCAAGAAATACGGCCAGATGGGTTCCCACACGCCCACACCCGATAATGGAAAATGCCATGGGGGTGGGCTCAGTGATATGCGTATTCATCCGAAGGAAAAACTCCCTGCTTTACCTCATTGATATACTCTTTTGTCCCTTTTCGGGTAAGTTCTGCTATTTCTGCGTATTTTTTCACAAATTTTGGCAGAAACTGGTCGTTAATTCCCAGCATGTCATGGAGAACCAGCACCTGGCCATCACAATGTTCTCCTGCGCCAATGCCAATGGTGGGAATGGTCAGCTTTTTACTGATTTTCTGGGCAATGGAAGAGGGAATTCCTTCCAGTACAACGGAAAAGGCACCGGCATTTTCCACATCCAGGGCATCCTGGATCAGCCTGTCCTCATCCCTTTGCACCCTGAAACCTCCCATTTGATGCACGGACTGTGGCGTCAGCCCGATATGGGCCTGTACGGGAATCCCTGCCTGGGCAATGGCACGTATGGCCTTGCACACCGGGGCCCCTCCCTCCAGCTTGACACCGTGGGCCCCGGCTTCCTTGAGAAACCTTCCTGCATTCTGCACCGCTTCTGTCACAGCACCATGGTAGGACATAAAAGGCATGTCTCCAATGATCATGGCTCGTTGACAGGCCCTTGCAACCATCTCCGTATGATACAGCATCTGCTCCATGGTAACGGCCAGGGTGTTTTCCCTTCCCTGAACCACCATGCCAAGGGAATCCCCCACCAGAATCATATCAATGTCAGCATGGTAATTTTTTCCCCGTCCTGCTTCATTTTCATTAAAGAAGAAGTTGTAATACTTTTTCCCATAATCCCCCCCCCTTGTTTCTATTGGATAGCCAACCTGAATTCACCACCTGATTTTATAACCAGTTGATTCCCCTTCCATTTTGCTAATTCCCCGGCCACCAGCAGGATGCCAGATGCAAGGCGCCAAGGTTCCGGCGACTGAGGCGTATCAGCCATACAACCCAGGGAGATACTCCTCAATTCCTGTCATAAAAAACAAGAAATTATTTGAGGTGTAAGGCCTCTTGGGTTGCGGGTTTTCCGTGTTAGCATATTGTCTCATTTCTGGGGACCACTATAGTTTTACTGTCGGCCAATGGAAAAGGCCTTGCCTGCTGGTTCTCCCAGACTGAAATATTCGCGTGTGCCGGGTATGAAAGCTATGGGCTTGAGCTTTGCCATGTCCGGCATATCCTTGTCACCAAGGATTGCTTCATCTGCTTTTATGTCGATCACTTCACCGATAAAAATGGTATGCAGGCCAAGGTCAGTATATTCAAGCAGCCTGCACTCAAGGACAAAAGGTATCTCTTGTGCGTAGGGGGCGTCAACGCAGTCACTGTGTTCTGCTGTCCAGCCTGCTTCGGCCAATTTGTCGACCTTGGCCCCGCTGAATATTCCCATATAGTCCGCTTCTTTTATCTGAGACGCTGAAGGAATGCCAAGTGTAAATGCCTTACGTCCCATGATGCCCGCATAAGAATAGGTGGCCTTGCGTAACGATACATTCACACACACTGGTTTGGAGTTGCAGATGCCGCCCCAGGCAGCGGTCATCAAATTTGCTTTTCCGTTCTGGTCATAGGTGCCGACGAGCAGCACAGGAGTTGGATAGAGAAGAGTGTTGGGGCCGAGTGATTTTTTCATTACATGCTCCATGTTTTTGGATTAATGTTGCTTGTTGTAACCGATTAGAGGTACTTTGTGCCTCTGCATTATTCTCTGCTTCTGAGCTGATGAGAAATCCGGGCTAGGCCCTCCTCATCCTGCCCATGGAACAGAATATCCCCAGAAAACAAATGCAGGCAAACACAATCATAGCCTGGTGCATGGTATTCATAAAGCCCTGGCTGGTTTGCTCGCTGATTATCGTATGACCCATGACGTGTTCTATCAGCCAGGCCGAAATTCCCATGCCGGTCAACATGCCAAGCGCCCGGGAAATGGCAGTCAGGCTGGAGGCCATGCCGTACAGTGTTCTGGGAACAAGGTTCATAACCAGGGTGGTATTCGGGGAGGTAAACAGGGCAAATCCTGTTCCCATGATAATAAAAATGATCACAACTAGGGCAAGGGAACTGCCTGTTCTCACCTGACTGGCCAGGACAAGAGCCAGGGCGCAAAGCCCCATGCCTGCTGTTGCCAGCTTGCCGGGATATATCCGATCAGCCAGTTTTCCGGCCCAGGGAGAAAGCAGGCATTGAACAAGAGTCTGAATCATCAGCAGAAGACCTGCGTGCAGCGCTGTAAATCCTCTGATGCTTTGCAGGTAAAGGCTGAAAAAAAAGATGATGTTAAAGCTGGCCGCATAATTTAAAAGGGCCGCCAGTATACTTAAAGAAAAAGGGATGTTGAAACGGAGAAACCTGACTGGCAGCACCGGAGTTTTTACTTTCAGCTCAAGCAGGACAAAGAGGACAACGCCGACTCCGCTGGCGAGAGAGAAATATGAACCCAAAGGGCCAAGCCATTTTTTGCCGATGATAGTCATGGTCAGACAGATAAGGGTCAAGGCAAAGAGTAAACTGCCTTTATAATCAAATACCTGTTTACGATCTCCCCACCATTCCCCCTCAAGTGCTTTTATACCCACCAGTAAACTCAACATGGCCAGCAGGGCCGCAAGCCAGAAAATGGCTTTCCAGTGGATATAGTAAACCAGAAAGCCGCTCAGTATTGGTCCTGCGGACAAACCTGCATAAGTGAAGGCCAGGGCAATGCCCATACTTTTTCCTAAACGTTCGGGCGGGATAAGCGAAGAAAGGATGGCAAAAGATGCCGTGGAAATAAACGCGGCCGCCATACCCTGAAAGGCAGTCATGATAAGAAAGCAGATGATGTCAGGGCTGAAAGTTATGGAGATACATGCCAGAAAATAGATGGAAATTCCCAAAAAATATATCCGTTTCCTGCCATACAGGTCAGCGAGCTGACCAGATGGCAGGAGCATACATCCCTGACCGAGCAGATACAGCAAGGACAACAGGCTGAGCTGGAAGGTTGTTGCCTGATAGTATTTACCAATGGCTGGCAGAGCAATATTGACTCCTGCCATAAGAAACGGGGTAATAAACTGGATGATACAAATGACTGTAAGGGCCAGCGGCTGGCTGTCTCCCTGAGTTCTGTCTACTGTTGTCTGCATCGTTTTTTATCACTACTCACAGGGCATACGCCATCCTGGTTGTACCTGCTTTCAGCTTGTCCAGGTCTGGGCAAACGGGCAAACGCGACTGGCAGCTAAAGCCCCTCTACAGGACCAGTCCTGATCGTCCGAAGATAGGCGCGCCCTGGGAGTTGGTGTCCTTTTTTACAAAGGGGTTGCAGGTAACTCTACGGCCCATTCGTTCAGGGGCGGTACCTTTTTTACCATGTCCTGTTGTTGCAGAAATCGGGCAAAACGTTCATAACGGTTTTTGTCCAGTGCGCCGGGACGCAGGGCAAAGCGGGGCAGGGTATCACGCCATGCCCTTTTGTTGAGTTCGTCGTTTAAGCTGGCCCGTTCACCTTTGATGAAAAGCTCCCAGCTCTCTTTCGGATGATTGATCAGGAACTGGACACCCATTTCTAAAGCATTGACAAATTTTCGTAATTCGGGAGTGTCGATATTTTTTTTGCTTGCCACAAGGATCAGCTCGTCATAGGCGGGAATACCATATTCTTCTACAAAAAAAGCCTTTCCTGGCCGCTTTTCAATATCCAGCTGGTTCAGTTCAAAATTACGGAAAGCACCGATTACACCATCAGCCTGCCCTGACAGCAGAGAGGGAGACAGGGAAAAGTTGACGTTTACCAGTTTCACCTCGTCCAGGGTCAAACCGGCCTGTTTAAGCATCATTTTCAGTAGAACCGTTTCAAACCCACCTACAGAATAACCGATGGTCTTCCCCTTGAAATCGGCAAGCTTTTTTATCGGTCCGTTTTCGAGGACCACAAGTGAATTGAGCGGGGTGGCAACAAGAGTGGCTATACGTACCAGTGGTAAGCCCTGGTCAACCTGCATCTGGTGCTGGTGCTGGTAGGAGACGGCGATATCAGCCTTGCCTGCGGCTACAAGTTTTGGGGGATCATTCGGGTTGGACGGGGCAATGAGTTCAACCTCCAGTCCCTGACGAGTAAAAAAACCTTTTTCAAGTGCTACAAACAAAGGCGCATGGTCAGGATTGACAAACCAGTCAAGCAATACGGTTATTTTTTTTCCTTCCGCCCTGGCGTCTTCTGGCTGAAGGGTGAGCCCAAGGTAGGTCAAGCTGGCAAAAAGCATGATTAAAATGACAGTTTTTTTCATTTTTCCTCCATGTATGTGTGCGAAACTCCGTCTTGAAACAGAGAATAACGGGGAAACACCGGCCCCGTGATTGGTTACATGACACTCGTTAGCAAGATGTAAAATTTACCAATAGATGAGTTTTTCCAGAGCCCAGTCCACAAAATAGTATATTCCCAGAGCAAGGACAACCAGCATTGCCAGGGCTGCAAACATGACATCAACCTGCATCCGTGCGTTGGCATGCAGCATATAATAACCAAGCCCTGAGCTTGACCCCACCCATTCGCCAATAACTGCGCCAATTGGCGCCACAGCTGCCGCTACCCTTGCCCCGGCGGCAAATCCAGGCAGGGCCGAAGGCAGGACGATATAGCGCAGGCTGGATAAAGTGGTGGCGTCCATGACCCGGGCCAGCTCCAGTAATTCCGGCTGTGTCTTGTTCATACCGTTAAATAAAGACGAGGTAACGGGAAAATAAATAATCAGGATTGCCATGGCAATCTTGGAAGCCATGCCGTAGCCCAGCCACAAGACCAAAAGCGGTGCCAGGGCAAAAACAGGAATGGCCTGACTGATGACAAGTACAGGCAGCATCCATCGCTTTAACAGCGGCGATACGTACATGATCAGAGCTGTTGCAGTTCCCAGAAGGATACCAAGGAAAAGTCCTGCCATAATCTCTGCCAGTGTAATCATGAGGTGTTGCAGGAGAAAAGTCCAGTTACCTGTGATTGCCTGCATTACCCGAAGAGGACCAGGCAGGATATAATGGGGTACACCGGTGAGCATGACAACCAGCTGCCAGAGCAGGAGCAGCCCAAAAGTCAGGAGCAGAAAGCGACCGTAACTGTTCAATTTCAGGTTTCCTTCATGAGTTTGGTCATAAGTGGCGCCAGATTGTGCTGCACTTCCTGGTCATCAGGGTTCCGTGGCGGGGCCGTTGCCAGAGTCAGGATCATTTTTACTGTGGCTGGCGGCCGCGACAGGACGATAATGGTATTTCCCATGCGCAGAGCTTCCATGGGGTCATGGGTGACCAGCACCACAGTGACTTTGTGCAGGAGTTCCGCGCAGAGCCGCTGCAAGGTAAATCTGGTGAGCGCGTCCAGCGCTGAAAAGGGTTCATCCATAAGTACCACCTGTCGCTTTTCCATCAGGGTTCTGAGCAATGCCCCTCGTTGACGCATGCCTCCGGAAAGTGTACCTGGCAGCGCTTTTTCGTAGCCAGCCAGGCCAGCAGCCCTGATGAGGTGTTTTGCCTGCTCGTGCAGCTCAGGGGTTTCCTCTTTTCTCAGCTTGGCCCCCAAAAGGATGTTGTCCAGAAGGCAAAGCCAGGGGAGCAGGAGATCATTCTGGCTCATCCAGGCGGTTGTTCGGGCAGCAGGAGGTTTGCCGTTAATGGTTACCAGGCCATCAGCAGGGGTTTCCCCGCCAGTAATCAACCGGAGCAGGGTTGATTTTCCGCAGCCGCTTGGCCCTAGAATACAGGTACATTCGCCTCCTGGTATTTCCAGGGAAATGTTTTGAAAAAGCGGCTTTCCCTCATAGTGCAGGGAAATATGATCAAAATTGATAGAAGGGGCACCTGCTGCTGGCATCAGAGCTATTGCTGCACCAGGGACAGCAATCTGTTTGCCGCTTTTCGTGGCGAGTCAGCGGAAACTATGGCAGATACCACGGCAATACCATCGGCTCCGGCCTTAATGACTTGTGAGGCATTGTCAGCGTTGATACCGCCAATGCCCACAATTGGCAGGGAGACTTTTTTACGAATGGCGGCAATGCCTTCAAGACCAAGAGGGGTGCTGGTGTCAGTTTTGGTCGGAGTTGCGAAGACCGGGCTTATGCCAATGTAATCAGCACCTTCCCTTTCAGCCATGATGGCATCATCAGTATTTTCAGCCGAGATCCCTATGATCATCTCTGGGGCAATGGTTCTGGCAAGGTGCAGCGGCATATCTTTCTGGCCAAGATGGATACCGTCTGCGTTTACTGCCAGGGCAATATCAATGCGGTCATTAATAATAAGAGGTATCTGATGTTTTTCGAGCAGGGGACGGAGAGTATGGGCCTGTTCCAGAAATTCTCTGGTCGAGCAGTGTTTCTCGCGTAATTGTACGCAGGTTACTCCTCCCTCAATCGCTTCCAGAACGATTTCGTATAGTGAGCGTCCCCTGGATAGTTCCCGATCAGTGACCAGGTATAAGGTATAGTCTGCCTTCATCATCTAGCCTGATTGTTCAATGCGACAGCCAGAGGTGACCATCTTGGCATCAAGCAGATACAGTTGATCCATAAGTGCTTCTTTAAAGCTTCCTGGACCTGCAGCATTTTTTCCTGCCATCTCGCCGGCAAGGCCGTAACAGGCGAGTGCTGTAGCCGCCGCAGTCACCGGGTTGTCGTCTGCTGCTGCGAAGGCACCTATGATTGCGGTTGCCGCGCAACCGGTGCCTGTAACACATGGCATAAGCGAATGTCCGTTGTGTACACGCAGGGTGCTGTTACCGTCGGTCACCAGATCGACCGCTCCGGTTATGGCAAGGGTTGCCTGCAGTTCCCGGGCAAGTTCTCCGGTATGGGCTGCGGCCTCATCAACGCTATGGATACTGTCAACTCCCTTGGCAGCACTGCTGTCGTCTGCAAGGGCTAATATCTCCGAGGCATTACCGCGGATAATGGTGACATTGACCTCCTGAAGGATTTGTTTCGCAGTTTCCGTGCGCAAGGAGGTCGCTCCTGCACCGACAGGATCAAGGATTATGGGTTTGTTCAGAGACGATGCCTTTTTACCAGCCAGCAGCATGGCCTCAATCCATGGTGGCGAGAGTGTGCCGATGTTGAGGACAAGTGCGCTGGCTATGGCGGCCATCTCTTCCACTTCTTCTTTTGCATGTGCCATGACCGGAGAGGCCCCGATTGCAAGGAGCGCGTTGGCCGTGAAGTTCATCACGACATAGTTGGTAATGTTGTGTACCAGAGGTTTGGTCTCTCTCAGTCCGGCAAGGTTTTGAGCAGCTTTGTCAGGTATATTCTGCATAATGGTCTCGTTTGTTTTCTTTGAAAGGGAATAATTTAAGAGAGATCTTTTCCTTTTACGTCAAGGTGTAACCCATTACGTGGTCTGTGCTTCTTGTTATGCTCTGCTTCTGACGTGTAACTGGTCAGGAGTGCTCGCTGGCTATGTTCAGGAATTGTCTCAGTATTTCATATCCCCCCTTAACCCGATTTTCTCATGAACCTTTTGTCTGATTTGAGAAAGAGATAAGATACATAAAAACAAATGGATGTGATGTCAGCGAGCCGTCTCACATTTCGACAGAATGTTCACCAAAGATCAGCTCAGGCAATATCATCTTCGGCAGTATTCTGGCAACATATATACCCAGGTAGAATGAGCTGGCAAAAACTACCGAACCTGGTGCCAGCTGAGCCGATGAGGAATTTGGGCTAATCCTCCATGTCAACACAAAAAAGTCCAATAATTCCGTAAACGCCTGAGCAGGCAATGATAAGAAGATTCTTTACCCGAATCTCTCTGCCGTTGCATTGCAAAAATCCCAGATACAGCAGCACGCTGATTATAAGTCCAATCAGGCCATGCCAGCTTCCTGTGAGATCAATATCGATAAAACGGCTGTTTTCATGCCGCAGCTTCAAGACAAAGGGAAAAAGTACCTGATAGAGTTTTTTTTCAACTCCTGTTGTTGCCCGGGACATGCGATGCTGAAAGGAGGCGATATCCTTGAGCTGTTGCGTCATTGCGACAGCCGAGACCGTTTCATCATCAGAATAAATGGCGGTGATATGCAGTGGATTAAAAATGATTTTCAAGTCCATTGAGTCTGGATTATAGCCAGTTACAGGTAGCGGATGTATTTGATATCCTGTGCGGGAAAGAAGCCAGATTTTGTTTTGCTCCCCGATCAGGATGCCAAAGAAATCGCTGTGCAGGCTCTCCCCGATTTTCAGATAGCGTATCCTTACTCCTGGGGGAAGAGGAATCCTGGTTATCTCATTTTTTTCGTTATTTCGTCTGAAATGAAAAAGTTGCCCCTGATTATCCTCTAGAAATATGCCTGCATCAAATGGCTTGAGTACGGTGAAGTTGCCAAAGACAGCGCTCGCCGGAAAGTGGAACCCATGATCGATCAGGTCAGCTGTCACCAGCTCTGACAAGGCGGCATCCCTGCTATTGGTGTCGGTATGAACAAACTCCAGACCCTTTGTTGCAGAAAAGAAACGATACTTTGAAAAAAGAAGGCCGGCCTGGTTTTCCGGGGAGCTGAGCAAGGGATATATTTTAACCTGCGGCATTTTCATCTCCCGGGCCTTCAGCTCGAATACCCGTCGATATTTTTTTATCTCTTTTTTGGTAAACAGACGCCCATCTATCTCCAGGGGCAAGAGCCCCCTTACTTCCATATTCTTGTAGTAGATAAAGGGGAGCAGCCGCTCAAATTCCAAACGCCCAATCCAGCGGCCGCTTTCAGTTCGATACGAAACAACAGCGCGCTGCTCTTCCGCTTTCTGCTGAACCTCTGGTGGCGGGGTTCCGACAATCTTTTCCCTATAGACAAACTCTTTTGCCACCGGGCTGTAAAAGAGGTGCGTTTTGGCTGCCCTGTCAAAAAAAAGCTGTTCATAAAAGTAAGGCAGGTAAAAGGAGGCCACAAGAACAACAAGAAAAAAAAGGCAGTAACTGGCAATAGTCTTATTCATGCGGTTCTTCTTGTGCGGAAATGGTAAGCAGGATGCAGCACAGCAAAAAGCATCAGTAACAGCGGGATCAAGAGAATCATAGCCGCTGGCTGATAGGCGCCCGGGGTGATTCTGATCAGGAACCATTTGCAGATTCCGGCGGTGAGCAGCAGATTACAGGCCTTAAGTCGCGTCCCTGGTTCGAGCAAAACCAGGGCGGTTCCGAGATAAGCGGTAATACCGGCAAGAAACCAGGGGAATGTGGTAAAGAAAAGTGTAACCAGCCATTGAACAGGAAACCAGTAAAGACTTGCTCCCAGCAGCATTACGATATTCGGCAGCAGGGCAATCACAAAGGCGAGAAATCCTGCTGCCAGATGCGAGAACAGAAGCCGTTGCGGACTGACTGGCAAGTGCAGGCCAAGTCGCAGGCGTTCACCGTTCATTTCTGGAAGGAACTGGACCAGGCCAACGATAATACCCGCAACCAGGGGAAGATAACGCAGTTGTTCGCAGTAAAGCTGGCCCAGCTGCATAACGCGGTACCAGATAATTTCAGAGTGGTCGAACAGAAAAAGGCGCCTGGTTGTGACAAGAAACTGCAGGGAAAGGGCAAGGTTTGCCAGAAAGAGCAGCAACCACAGTTTTCGGATTTTGTACAATTCCTTAAAAAAAATTGCCTTGAGCATAATCAGTACCGGCCTGTATAACCAATAAAAGCGTCTTCAAGACTCATTGTCTTTGGAATCAGTGGCGCGCCGACCAGGTCTTCTAGCTCCTGTTGCGGCGCAAAACTGAAAATTTCATTATAGTGTGTATGATGCTCAATATTCTTGATCTTCTCCGACGTTGGGATATGGACACCAGGCTCAACACGAAAGCAGCAAAAATTTTGCTGAAAATCAGCAAGTGAAGTGATCAGGATCTCACCCCCTTTTTCCAGGAGAATAACTTCGTCAACAAAACCGGCCATATCCTGAATAACATGGGAGGTCAGCAGGATAGTTCTGTTCTCTTTGCCGCAGAATTCCTGCATGATATCAAGAAAAAGACGCCGGTAGCCTGCGTCAAGACCAATAGAATAATCATCAAGCAGCAGCAGCTCAGGCTGCTGGGCGAGCAGAAGCCCCAGGACGACCTGGGAGCGCTCACCGCAGGACATATTTTTTATCACGCTGTTTTGTGGCAAGCCGAGGCGGTCAATCAGCCTGTAGTAAATATCAGAATTCCAATCCCGGTAGAAAGCAGCGTAGAATTGTTCGATCTGGCGGATGGTAAAAAAATCCCAGGCGAGATGGCCTTCAAAAAGAAGACCTATACGGGATCGTGTTTTTACGGAGAGCGCATGAGAAGGCTCACCGAAAACCCTGCAGTTTCCGGCAAATGGCCTTAAAAATCCCATAAGGATTTTGATGAGTGTGGTCTTGCCGACACCATTTTTTCCGAGCAGCGCATAGATTTTTCCAGCCTGCAAGGAGAGGTTCATATCATCGTAAACAGAACGGCTGCCATACCGATGACTCAGATGTTCTATCTCAATGATGGGCTGCATGCAATTCTCATTTTTTGCTCAGGGGTAAGGCAGTCAGCCCCCTGTAAATGTGGCTTCCCGGATGTGACGAAGGGACGAAGGAAACAGTGCCATTATTGACCCGGATTTTCAAGACAGATTCAGTAAATCAAAGTTTCTGTGATAACAGTACCATTACACCGAAATTTTGTCAAAAATCAATGGTAACTGATTACGGGACTTCATTTTTGCACGATCACGATTTCCCGCATATTCTTATATAGTGGGAAATCGTTTTTGCATAAATCTGAAGGACCAGTGGTCGGTTATCTGGGTTGACCTGTGGGAGAAATTTTCATCGAATACTTCCCCCCCCCTACAGATCACAAACGTTAAAGCAGAGAGGCTCTGCTATGGCTTTACTGTAAACGTGATACTGCTGGAGTAGAGCACCGTGGTACATTTTTTGGCGAGGTGTTTCAGTTCATTGTTCTTGGTGACATTCTGGCGGGTATAGACATTGACCAGCCAGTTTCCGGCGCAGGGTAGACGAAACTGTCCCTTGCCATCAAACAGCACCGAAGAAAGGGAAAAATTTTCTCTGGCGCCAAAGGCATCACTTCTGGCGGTGATATATTCAATGCTCAGTGTTGGGTCGGTCTTCAGTTCCTTGCCCATAAATAAGACCTTAAATTTGACAAGATCACCAGCATGTACTTTTGAAAGATCAGTCATGGGGATAATTTCCAGATCCTGGCCCAGGGATTTGGGTGTCTGCCATTTACCCACAGTAAAATAGGAGACCGCAAAGGGGTGATAACGCATGCCGCGAAGGATTTTTTGGGCCTCTGTCATTTCGTTCATGGGCTTGGCTGCCCATCGTTGCCGTCCCTTTTCATCGATATAATATGTCCAGTAATTGTCCTTGCTCTCCGCGCTGACCTGATACACCCCGGAGGGGCAGTCCTTGCCCAGAATAATTTTTCTGGCGGCAAGATCACCGGAGACAACTTGCAGGTGGTTGTCCAGCTTTATGGTTGCGGCTTGCTGGACCATGGGTAAGGGCAATGGTGTTGCCTTCAGTTCCGGATCGTACAGGGTAAAAGATTTCAGGGTCAGTTCTGTCAGTAAATCATCCAGGGGGAAGGAATGCCCATATCCCAGCGTGACAAGCACATGCCTTGGCTGGTGAGCAGTTGAATCAAAGGCGTTTACCCAGAAGGTATGGCCAAAGGATACGGAACTGTTGGCGGCCAACCAAAAAACGGTCAAAAGTGGGATTATATATTTTTTCATTTTTTTCTCCTTGTAAAAACAAAAAGACAGGCGATGCATGACCATGCCATCAGAAGTAATAAGTCAAGCCCGGACCAACAGACCGGGGAGCGGCGTCTTCGGTAATATGTCCTCCAATAAAGTAGCTCTTGCTGGTCACATATTCTTCATCAAAGACATTCTTTACCCACAAGGAAATATCAAAGGACTGGCCCTTGTAGCCCACGGTCAGATTCACCCGGTTATGGCCATCGACTTTTTCCTCATTTTTAGCATTGGTATAATAATCCCCATTACCCAGCAGATCAGCCCTGCACCAGAAGCCTGAGAGATGGGTATAGGAAAGGCCAAGATTATAGGTATAGCTCAGAGCAAAAGGCAGCTCGTTTCCATCATAATTATAGGGCTGATCGGTCGTCATATCCGTACTTACCCAGTCATCAAATTTGACATCTGTATAGCCAACTCCGCCAAAAATGAGCACACCCTGCAAGGGGCGCAGTTCCATATCCACTTCTAACCCCTGGGAATGAGCTTTAGCCGCGTTGGTGACCTTCCTGACTCCAGGCCCGGCAAGCCATTCTTCCACCTGTTTGTCAGCAATATCAATATAAAACAGAGAGGCATTGAGGATAAAGGTGTCATTCCAGAAATGGGTTTTGATCCCTGCTTCATAGTTCCAGGTCTTTTCCGGTTCAAAAGTTAGTGTGCTGGAATCACAGGCAAAGGCAAAATTATGGCCGCCAGCCAAAAGGCCTCGAGAAACGGGGGTATAGGTCATCATATTTGGGCTAACATCATAGGCAGCGCTGATTTTTGGCAGCCATTCTTTATGCTCCACTGTGGCGCTGTACGAGGCATATACACTATTGTCTTGCTGTTCACCATCACCATCCAAAGCGTCAAAACGCAGGCCCGCTGTCAGGTGAAGTTGATTGAAAAGGGTATAGGTTGTCTGGCCGAACAGGGCATAGCCCCTGGAGTCAAAATCGGTGGTACGACTCTGGCCATAAAATTCGGCAAGGGCTGTGTTTTTGTCCTTGAAACCATAAACACCTGTCAGCCATTGCCAGGGACTGCCGTCTTTTATTGAGGAGAGTTGAACTTCCTGGCTTATGGTTGCATTATCAAAGAAAAAGACCTGATCTCCCATGGACATGGAGCCAAATTCTCCGTCATTTTTACAGTCGGTTTCAAAATCGTTGTGGGTGGTGATAGCAAGCATGGTAAAAGCCGAGGCTTCATACGCTATTTTCAATGCCTGGCCATTGTTTGGGACCGCGCAAAATTTCCACCCGTTCCACATCCAGCAGATCAGGATTTTGCATAAAGGTCATGGGGTAGTTGATGTCATCGACAAACAGACCTGCCGGAGTATTCAAGTTCAGACCTCTTTACCCGGACTATTCAACTAATTCCCCATCAAGTCGAATATACAACACAAATACAGCTACATATAATATTTGAGCAACAATCCTTTACATTTTGCCAAAAGAAAATAAAAATGGTACCTTCCTCCTTGCAAGTAACCAAAAAACCAAAGGTGGAGGAAGGTGCCATTACTCAATTAATCTTACCATTTATATCGCCGGATGCAACCCCCATTTCTCGTACAGTAAGTGTCTTTTGTGAAAGTGATGAATGGACCTACTTCCATGGAGGTTACCCTATAGAAAAATAGGGGACAGACCACGGTTTAAGGTTTGTGATTTTAAACACTTGATGTATGATTAGACATGCCACGTCGATCCCGCATAGTAGTTCCCGGTAT
>PDTE01000048.1 GCA_002747135.1 Desulfobulbus propionicus
TGCCAATCGTGCTTGTCCAAATATGGGCAACCTGAGAGCAGTTACACGTTTGAGGTAGGTAAAACCAGAGAGTTACACACCCAGTGAGTAGTTACATTTGGACAAACAGATCAGGCTGGTATCGCAAACCATGCTGTGTGAGGAAGGAAACATGAGTGAGTTGAATGCGGAGCATATGATTGAGGAAATCAAAGCGAATGTACAAACCGGAGATACGCTCAAGGCGCGCCTTGTATTGGATCATATAAATGCTCTGGATTCACAATCTCAGAACAGGTTGCTCTATGAAATCTTTAAGGCAGACGTTCATTTTACAGTGCCGCTTTTGAATTATGTGCTGGTGAGCCAACCAGAGCTTTCTATAACGTTGCCTGTCATCAAGGAAACGTTGATCTCAAACCTGATCGCTTATCCTGATGTACTGGTTGATGCTTTAAGAAGCACCGAAATCAGTGACAAGACCATCATGATTGAAACCGCAGGTGAACTGAAGTGCGAGGAGGCCACTGGCCCTTTGATAGAGCTTCTTGGAGAAGCAAGAGACACTCTAACCATGAAGCTCATCATCGAAACGCTGGGGCTGATCGGTGATCCTGAAACAATCAATACCCTGACAGATTTTCTTTATGCCGCAGACCATGAATTGATTCTTTCCGCCATTCAGGCTCTTGGACATGTTGGAACACATACTGCCATGCACCGGCTGGCGGAAAGAATGGGTACTGACAACGAGCTTGACCTGATGATTCTCGCTATTTTTGCTGATGTACAGGATCAGGTCTCGCTGGAGAAACTCAATGACACTCTTCGCTCCCATTATGCCCATATGCGTATTTATGCAAAGGATGCGCTGATAGAAATTGGGACAAAGGCTGTGCCAGTACTGATTGAAAACCTTAAGGAAGATGACAGCGACTTGTTAGTGCATACATTAAATGTGTTGGGAGAAATTGGGGACGAAAGCGCGATTATGCCTATCAGAACGTTGCTGAATACGGTTCCCAAGAATGCCAACGTACGTTTTGCGGCCTATGAATCCCTGGCTATGCTGCCTCTTCGTAAAGGTGCCTATACCCTGGCCGCCGGGCTTACTGATGCCGAAGATCATGTTTGCATCGCGGCGGCAAGAGCCATTGATCGAAATTTCAACGAGATTCTGGCTGCCGGAATCAAGAATATGATCCGCCCTGCGGACGAAGCTGCAAGACGTATCGTTAAAATTATCGTCAACGCTCAGGTGGATAATATTTTTCTCAGTCTGGTGGTTGAAGATTTTTTTCAGGAACTGGCGCTTGTCTATCTGCCACATTGCCATCCAGATATCAGGGAACACTACATTGCACTGCTCAAGAACAAAGGGTTTAATGGTTTTCTGGCCAAAATGGCGGGAGATGAAACTGAGGCGGAGGGACGGATCAAGGTGTGTGCTGTCGATGATTCTCGTATGATTCTTAATATTTATAAGGCAACGCTGCACCAGTTGGGCTTTGAACCTGTTTTGTTTGAATTTCCTGAAGGTGCTTTGGAATGGCTGGAAAATGAAAAACCGGCCCTGGTACTTACTGATCTCAATATGCCGGAGATATCTGGTCTTGATCTGACCAAAAAGATTCGGGAGAAATATTCGGCTGACGAGCTGCCCGTCATTATGGTTACCACGCAAAGCGATATCCAGGATCATAACGCCTCTTATGAGGCGGGAGTCAATGATCTTTTAAGTAAACCCTTTAATGCCGACACGTTAAGCAAGGCAATGGGTAAATTCATTGACATTACAAAGCGGCAGGCGTAACTGCTCCCAGATCATTAGAAGAGGGGCGGCCAGGAATAATTGATAGTTATTACAGGTAATTAATGGTCGGGTCGGCCTGGGTGTGTCTCAGGAAAGCAAAGAAGACTTCTGCTTTTTGGGGCTGCTGGAAAAACGACCCAGTATCCAGCCCAGCAGGATGACGCCGCTGCCGGAAAGAAACCACTTGATGGCTTCATTCTTTTTCAGGACTGAATTGGCAACTTTCATGCCTGAGTACTCTTTCTCCAACTGGTCAATTCTCTTTCTGGCGGCTGCCAGATCTTCCTTGGTCTGCACGACATCAATGGTATCTCGCTGCAGCGTTTTGTAGAGTTTATTGATTTCATTGCGCTCGGTAATGCAGGCAGCGAGTTTCTGAGTGGTCTGCTCCTGTGACTCCGTAACTTTTTCCAGCTCGGCCTGCAGAAGAGCTGCCTGTGCCGTCAGTTGCTCTTTCTGGGTGGTCAGTAGTGCTATCTGTTCGTAGGGAGGGGGGGTATCGTCCAGATAACGTTTGAGCATCCATCCTTGTTTGCCATTTTCCAGCTGCACCTTGGTCCAGCCTTTCTGTTCCTCTATAACTTCCAGGGAAGCCCCTTCCTTGACAAACGTAATTATTTTGAATTCCGTTCCAATTCCCCTTCGAATCGGGATTTCATCTGAAGGCCTCACGTACTGTGTTTTGGCCAGGGTTACTTCAGGGCTAAAAAGCAGGGCCGGAACCAGGACAAGGGGAAGCGAAATCTTTTTTACAGGTAATCTTGGTATATTCATGGGTTGTATGATGCTTGTTATGGCTGTTTATAAGAAATCAGGGCCAGAAATATGATCAATTACACGTCGGAAACAGAGCATGATGGGGAAACACAGACCCCGTGATTGGTTACCCGGAAGTTGCTGCTGTAGTTATCTGGGCCTGTTTCTTTTTGATGAGCCTGGCAAACTCGCGCATATTTCTGTTCTTATCTGACTCGTCAACGATTTCTCTGCCAAGGATTTCTTCGATAATATCTTCAAGACTGATCACGCCTGTTACACTGCCGTATTCATCGACAACAACCATAAGATGTTGATGAAGTTCAAAAAAGTCAATAAAAACCCGATCAAGAGATGCCGTCTCAGGGACAAAATGAACAGGCCGTTTGATTTCGGCGAGTGTAAGCGTGTCTTGATTCAGGGCCGAGTACATCCATATATCCTGACTCAATACCAGCCCCACCACCTCATCCTGATCCTGATTATATACTGGCACCCTGCTGTGCATACGCCATTTATCCTCCTGTTGCCAGGCCTCTTCAATGCTTATAGATTGTTCAACCGAAAAGGTGACAGTGCGGGGAGTCATTACTTTTCGCACGGAAGTTTTGCCCAGCTGCAGAATATTGCCGATTATGACTTCCTGGTCAGCCTCTATCTGCCCGGATTTTCTGCTCAGACTGACTATTGTCTGCAGCTCTTCTGCCGAAATTTGTTCCTTCTTCCTGTCGCTGGAGACCAGTCTGGTTACCACCTTGCAAAACCAGATAATCGGTTGCAATACGATGATCATCCATTGCAGAGGCTTTACTATTACTGGAGCTAATTTTCTGGAGTAGACAACGCCGATGGTTTTGGGAAGTATTTCGGAAAAGAGCAAGATAACCAGAGTAAAGGAAATGGAAAACCAGGCAAGGGAACTTTGTCCGAAAACAGTAACCGCAGCAGCTCCGGCCACAGCAGCACCAATGGTGTTGGCGATGGTGTTTAAGGTGAGAATTGCTGTTATTGGCTGCTCAATATTATCCTTGAATTCTCCCATTTTTTCAGCCTGAAGTGGATGCTTTTCGGCCATCAGCTCAACCTGGGGTATGGAAATAGAATAGAGTACTGCTTCAAAAATGCTGCAAAGTGCTGAAATACCGACGGCACAACATATTGACAGAATGAGTACACCGACCACGAAAACCTCCCGGTAAATGGTAATAGATTTACTGTGCAGCATATTAGTACCTTACTTTTCATTTCCTGTCATAAAAAACAAGAAATTATTTGAGGTGTAAGGCCTCTTGGGTTGCGGGTTTTCCGCATTAGCTGAATTTTCTCTTTTTGCCAATTGAGCTTCGGACAACAATGTTGTAAGAATTGGGGAGTTATTAATAACTGCTTTCAGTTCGCCTGGATCTGGCCAGTCGTGATCACCTGAAAAGGTAACTGATCACAGGCACTTCATCTTTGTGCGATCACTCTTCCCCGCATACTCTTGTACACGGAGTCTCGCTTCGCTCGCTTGCCTGCGAAAAAGAGTGCTTGCCCAATTCTGTTGCACCCGTGACCAGTTACACGTCAGAAGTACAGACCCCGTGACTGGTTACCTGAAAAGGGGTGTGCCGGGAGCAGGTATCTTTTATAATGGATCAACCGACATAACCTGCAGAATAAAAATGATAAAACTGACAAGTAAAACACCGCAGGATATCAATGCTGATCTCCTTGTACTTCCTGTTGAAGAAGGGGCAGAGAAACTTCCGGGACAGGGGATGGATGCCCTGAACAGAGCCTTGTTCCATGTTATGGAACAAGGTGACTTCAGCGGCAAGGAGAAGGAGACTGTTCTCTTGTATACCCGAATGTTGGGTCCGGGTGAGGTGTCTGTAAGAGCACCTAAGGTCTTGCTGCTTGGCCTTGGCGAGCAGAAGGAAAAGGTTCATGAGCGACTGGAGCAGCTTCGGCTGGCTGGCGGCAGCATAGCCAGGCAGGCCTCACAGGTAAACGCGACAGAGGTTTGTGTGGTTCTGCCGCAGGACATTGTGCTTTCAGCCTCGGACATTGCCGAAGCGTTAACTGAAGGGCTGCTGCTGGGAAATTACCGCTTTTCTGAATACAAAACCAGTGATGACCATAAGAAAAAAAACAAAGCCGTGGATACCTTTGTGCTCAGCCCTGGCGGTTTATCCGCAAGTGCGGTTCGAAAGGGCATGAACAGAGGGCGAACACTGGCCGAAGCAGCCTGCGCAGCCAGGGATATGGCCAACCAGCCAGGCAATGGCTGGACGGCTGTAGAGTTCAGTGAGTATGCCAGAAAACTTGCCAGGAAAAGTCCTTTAAAATGTAAGGTGCTGGAATATGCTGCCTTGAAAAAAATGAAAATGGGTGGCATTCTGGGTGTGAATCAGGGTTCTGCTGTGCCGCCGAAGCTGGTGATTCTGGAGTACCGGACGGCTAAAGAAAATCCTCTGGTAATGCTGGTGGGGAAAGGCCTGACCTTTGACTCTGGAGGGGTAAGCCTGAAACCGGCAGCCGGCATGGAAGACATGAAATACGATATGTGCGGCGGTGCTGCTGTCATGACAACCATGCAGGCTCTGGCAGAACTGAAACCGGATAATGTGAATGTTGTCGGTCTGATACCAGCGACAGATAATATGTCGGGGCCGGAAGCACTTAAGCCCGGAGATGTTATCACCCATTATGGTGGAAAGACATCGGAAATAATTAATACTGATGCAGAGGGGCGACTTGTTCTGGCAGATGCCCTTGCTTATGGTATAGAAATATACAGTCCGGATACAGTCATTGACCTGGCCACCTTGACTGGTGCGGTGATCGTCGGTCTTGGTCATCATAAGGCAGGCCTGATGGCTAATAACGATATCCTGGCAGAGCGGCTGCTGGATGCGGGCGAGCAGGCTGGAGAACCGCTTTGGCGGCTGCCTCTTGGTCCTGAATACAGAAAGCAGTTGGATTCACAGATTGCCGATATTAAAAATGTGGGAGGCAAAGGCGGCGGCACAATTACCGCAGCCTGCTATCTGCAGGAGTTTGTAGGAGATATTCCCTGGGCTCATCTTGACATAGCAGGTACAGCCTGGAACTTCACGGAAAAATCCTATATTCCCAAAGGCCCGTCAGGAACAGGAGCAAGGACGTTACTGCACCTGTTACGTTACTGGAAAGGGATCGCAGAATAAAGGAGGTAAGATGTTAGTCAGGCGAAAAGGTATTACCGTTTCAAGGCAGATTTTAGATGATCAACTCCTGCACCCAGATGCAACCGGCGAGTTGACCGGTCTTCTTTATGACCTGGTAGTGGCTGGCAAAATAATAAGTTCTGAAGTGAATATGGCTGGACTGGCAGGAATCTTGGGCCAGGCAGGAGAAACAAACATTCAGGGAGAACATGTCCAGAAACTTGATGTGTTTGCCAATCAGACCATTATCAGAAGGATGGAGCAGTGCGGCTATGTCTGTGTCATGGCATCTGAGGAGGAAGAAGAGGCGATCCCGGTACTTGACGGATATGAAGGTAACTACACCATAGCCTTTGATCCTCTGGATGGTTCATCCAATATTGATGTGAATGTCTCCATTGGCACCATCTTCTCAATTCATAAGCGCATTACCGCCTCCGGGCAGGGCAAGACAGTCGATCTCCTGCAGAAAGGGAGCAAACAGGTTGCAGCAGGCTATATCATTTATGGTTCTTCCACGGTCATGGTGTATACTACCGGTTCCGGAGTCCATGGCTTTACCCTGGACCCCAGCGTAGGGGAGTTTTTTTTATCTCATCCGAATATTTCGATTCCTGAGCAGGGGAAATATTACAGTGTCAACGAAGCCTATAGCGAGCATTGGTTTGAATCGACCCGTAAGCTCATCGCCCGCCTGAAAGATGAAGACAGGTACAGCCTGCGCTATATAGGCTCGCTTGTGTCCGATTTTCATCGTAACCTGGTCAAGGGCGGCATTTTTCTTTATCCCCGGGACAAGAAGAGCAAGATAAAATCGGAAGGCAAACTTCGTCTCCTCTATGAAGCTGCGCCGCTTGCCATGGTGGTTGAACAGGCGGGCGGCCGGGCCATCACCGATGACGGCAGACGCATCCTGGATATCGAGCCAACCAGCCTGCATCAGCGGGTCCCCTTAATCATTGGTTCCAGGAAAGAGGTCGATCTCGCCGAACAGATGCTTTGAAATACCGGCAAGACAGCCTGTCCCGCATTTTTTGTGAGCAGATTATCTGGAGAAACCCATGAAGTCAGAAGCGATACGAAAATATAAACCTTATCCCTTGGTCGATTTACCAGATCGTACCTGGCCATCCAGGCGGATTGAAAAGGCACCGATCTGGTGCAGCGTTGATTTGCGCGATGGTAACCAGGCCCTGATTCAGCCGATGAATCTTGAAGAAAAAATGGAAATGTTTCAATTGCTGCTGGCCATTGGCTTCAAGGAAATTGAGGTCGGGTTTCCTGCAGCATCGCAGATTGAATATGATTTTATGCGGCTTCTGCTTGAACAGGATAAGGTGCCTGATGGGGTATATATCCAGATCCTGACCCAGTCGCGTGAACACCTCATCAATAAGACCTTTCAATCACTTGAGGGAGCAAGAAAGGCCGTTGTTCACCTGTATAATTCCACTTCTACCCTTCAGCGTAACGTGGTGTTCAAAATGGGGAGAGAGGAGATCATTGAACTTGCTGTTGCCGGTGCAAAATCCATAAAGGAAAAGGCTGCAGAGACTGATACCGATATCCGTTATGAATACTCACCTGAGAGTTTTACCGGAACAGAACTGGAGTTCGCTCTGGAGATCTGTGAAGCGGTTATGGAGATCTGGCAGCCAACTCCTGAGCGGCCGGTTATCCTCAACCTGCCTGCAACGGTGGAGATGTCTACACCAAACATTTACGCCGACCAGATTGAATGGTTCTGCCGAAATCTGACTGGCCGTGATGCTGCTATTATCAGTCTGCACGGGCATAATGATCGCGGGTCGGCTGTGGCAGCGACCGAGCTGGCACTCATGGCTGGTGCTGACAGGGTGGAAGGCACCTTGTTTGGTAACGGTGAACGTACCGGGAATGTTGATTTGGTTACCCTGGCCTTGAATATGTTCACCCAGGGGGTGAACCCCCACCTGGACCTTGCCAATATTAACAAGATTATCAATGTGTATGAACGCTGCACTAAATTGAGTGTTCACCCTCGTCATCCTTATGCCGGAGAACTGGTATATACAGCTTTTTCCGGCTCCCATCAGGATGCGATCAACAAGGGTATGGCTGCCATTGGAGAGGCGCATGATGAAGTATGGGAAGTGCCCTACTTACCCATTGATCCGGAAGATGTGGGGCGCACCTATGAGTCGGTTATTCGGATAAACAGCCAGTCTGGCAAGGGTGGAATCGCCTATATTATGGACAAGGAGTTCGGTTTCAAGATCCCCAGAGAAATGCGGCCAGGTGTTGGCCGGGTCATGCAGGAGGTTGCTGATGCCTGCGGTGATGAGCTGAGCGCCGACATGATCTTTCATGTCTTTGAAAAGGAGTATCTCTTTAACAGCAATGGTTTTTCTCTTAAATCTTTTAATGTGCTCAAGCGTCACCTCGATGATCAGGAAGAGCTCTCCACAGCAGAGGTGGAAGCTGTAGTCCATATTCATGAGAACGAGACAACTGTTAAAGCCATTGGTAACGGCCCCCTTGATGCCTTTTGCCAGGCCTTGCGAGATGAATGCGGCCTCAGGTTTACCCTGCACTCCTATCATGAGCATGCCCTGACACGGGGTAGTTCTTCAAAGGCAGTAACCTATATTGAAATATGGGATGAGGATGACGAAAGCTGGTGGGGTGCAGGAGTGGACACGGATATCATTATATCTTCAATCAAGGCACTGCTGAGTGCCCTGAATCGTTCAGATGGTAAACATAATCGGGGGGATGCTCAAAAATAAAAGTGCTTGCGACTCTTGTCAGACTCTTTCACATTATTACCGACTGGCTGCTCATTACCCTGGGTCTGTTGTTGATTGTGGTGGCATTACGGGCAATAGATGTTCCTGTTATTCGGTACGTCGTTGCCTTGTGCGGAATCCTTTTGACATGCACTGGCGGCTGGTGTCGGCATCGCCGGTTACGTCGGTCAACTGAGGCGTCCCTGTCGTCCAGATAATCTGGGCAGGGACCTGTTTTTCTTCATGGTCGTCTTTCAGCTATCCCTTATTTTTCATCAGCTCAGGCGGTGCCAGATGCAGTAACTGATCACGGGCGTCTTGTCTTTTTCAGCCCTTATGCAGCCTTGCCCCGGGTCACACCGCACTACTATGCAACCCAGGACAAGACGGCATAAGGACAAGAATCATCTGACGTAACTCCTCACCGCTCACCCCTCTTTGAACGATCACGACCCGCCGCATAGAGGGGCATAGCTGCCAATCGTGCTTGGCCAAATATGGGCAACCTGAGAGCAGTTACACGTTTGAGGTAGGTAAAACCAGAGAGTTACACACCCAGTGAGTAGTTACCATCTGACAACTATTCTGTTGTAATTATCTGATGCAGCTCTACTCTCCTGTTTTTTGCACGTCCCTGAGGGGTCTGGTTATCTGCAACGGGATCAGCCTTTCCGTATCCTTTTGCCAGCAGACGTTCAGGCGCAATACCTCTTTCAACAAGATAACTTGCTACGGCCTGCGCTCTGAGTTCAGACACCTGGAGGTTCCTTTGCTCGTTACCGATGGAATCGGTATAACCGGCAACTTCAAATTGCATATCTTTATTAACGGCCTGATTAAGCAGCTCAGCTATCTGGTCAAGGCTTTTTCTGGATACATCTGTAAGGCTGGCTGTACCTGAAGTAAAGGTAACACTGCTTAAGACAATTTTTGTTTCAGCTGAGCAGCCCAGGCCATTTACTGCCGAGCCTTCGGGAGAATTGTCACAGAGATCAAGTCTGTCGACCACGCCATCTTTGTCTCCATCAGGTTCACAACCGTTCGCATTAACCTCTGCGTTGGGGACAGTATCTTTGCAGGCATCTTCAGCGTCGTTTATTCCGTCATTATCAGAATCAAGCGAGAGTGACAGCTGCCGCTCCTGTTCCTTTAATAGTTCAGCCAGTTCCTGTTGATATTTGCTGGCAACGGCCTGAGCCTCTGCCACTTGGCTTTCAAGATCATTTTTGATCTGCTGCAACGTATCAATTTCCTGTTCCTGTTCTATTCTGGCCTGTTGCCCCTGTTCAACGAGGGTTGTTTTCTGTTGTAATATATCCTTTAATTCAAAAATTTTATCGTTTAAGGAGACCGTAATGTCTTCTGCAGACTGCTTCTCTGACATGGCCTGTTTCAATTGCTTTTTTGTCCCAGCAAGTTCCGCGACGATCTCTTTGTTCTTCTCTCTGAGATCCTCAAGCATGGTCACCTGTTTCTTCAGCCGAGAGATGGTTTGCTCCTTCTCATCAATAACTTCCTGGGCACTTTTCAGATGATCCTGGGCAATCTGTTCCGTCGAGCTGATTTTGCCGGTAAGTGCTTCTTTCTCCCGGGTGAGCTGCAGGATCTTTTCCTGCAGGGTTGCCTGGGCATCCTTGGCCTCGGCAAGTGCCTTCATGAGATCAGCCTGTTGTCCGGATGCAGCTTCAATTGTATCAGCAGCCTTTTTTAAGGCTGTCTGCTTCTCTGTCAGTTCAGTTTTAGTGACGTTCAGTTGTGACTGAAGATCGGTAACAGTTGTCTGCACAGCTGCCAGCTGTTGAGTGAGCCTGGCAGTTTCAGCCAAGGCAGTTTCTTTTTCCTGCAGAGACAGCACCAGAGATTGCAGCTTTTGCTGTGATTTTGCCAGCTGTACTTCGAGTTCAGGAAGCCGCTCAGCGCGGGGCGTAAGCTCTGCCAGCGCAGCCTCTTTTTTTTCTACCGTTGCCTGTAAGGTGACAACCTGCTTTTTGAGAGATTCAATCTCTTCACCTAAAGCAGGAATAGTTTTTATCTGTTTTGAAGCTTCAGCCAGCTGCGCTT
>PDTE01000050.1 GCA_002747135.1 Desulfobulbus propionicus
CACCATGTTTTAAGGCTTCGGTAACAACTTCCCAGCCGTATTGGATAAACTTCGAGGCATAACCTGAGTCCATACCTTTTTCGATCATCTTATCGTACAACAGCAAAGAACCTGCCTGGAGCATACCGCAGAGAATAGTCTGTTCTCCCATCAAATCTGACTTGACCTCGGCAACAAAAGAAGACTGAAGAACGCCGGCACGGTCACCACCAGTGCCACAGCAATACGCCTTGGCAATATCCCAGCCCATTCCCTGGGGATCATTTTCTTTATGCACAGCAATCAAGGTCGGAATACCAAAACCACGCTTATATTCTTCACGAACTTCGGTTCCCGGTCCTTTTGGAGCGACCATGATAACCGTAATATCATCTCGAATTTGCATTCCTTCTTCAACAATATTAAAGCCATGAGAATAAGACAGGCAGGCGCCCTCTTTCATAAGAGGCATCACCGCAGCAACGACATTGCTATGTTGTTTATCGGGGGTCAAGTTAATAACCAGGTCCGCACTGGGTATCATCTCTTGATAACTGCCAACGGCAAAGGCATTATCGATGGCATTTTTCCAGGATTGACGCTTCTCAACAATAGCACTCTCTCGAAGCGCGTAACTCACATCAAGGCCGCTATCACGAAGATTCAGTCCTTGATTCAGCCCTTGAGCACCACACCCCACAATGACAATTTTTTTTCCTTGAAGAAAAGAAACCCCTTCAAATTCTGAGGGGTCCATAAAACGGCACTGGGATAACTCTTCAAGCTGCAACCGCAGTGGTAAGGTATTGAAATAGTTTTCAGCCATGTCTAACTCCTTGAGTTTATGTTCTGGTAAAGGTCCTCCTCACAGTATTGCCAATAATGATGGGAAACGAGTGCTGCGTCAAGAGAATTTTCGATAAGCCAGAGGTATAATACTTCAAAATTTCAAAATCTTTTTACCAAATCAATAGAGCCTTCTCTGCACACCACTCGAGGGGTCCGTTGACAAGCATCGCTTCATCAAGTATGTATCGCGATAACGAACAGAGGATCTCTTTCTAAAAAACGAAAAAAGACCATATTATGATAACTAAACGAAAAAAAACTCCCGAAGGCATCCTCATTCTTGGCCTCGGAGGCGTTGGATATTATCTGGCAAAACGACTGGCACATGAAGAACACGCCATCACCGTTATCGAACCTGACAGCAAAGTTCTCGCCATGGCAGATGGCCAAATCGACGCCCGGCTCATCAAGGGTGACGCAATGGACATCACCTGCTGGAAAAAGGCTATTGCTGATAAAATCCAATATCTCATCGCCGTCACCGATAACGATGCAATGAACATGATGGCATCAATCATTGCCGACCGATTTGATATTCCCAAAAAAATCGTCCGGGTACGTTCCAGCCAGTTCGGCCATACAGATTCCGTTCTTACTTCAGAAGATCTTAAAATTGATCTCCTCATCAACCCCGAAGAACTTGCCGCTCAAGAAATTACCCGACTGATTAAACTCAATGCGGGAAATGAAATCATTGCCATTGCAGATGATCAGATACAATTACTTGCCGCTGAAATCAATGAAAGTTCACCGTTTGCCAATAAGTCACTGAAAGATATTGCTTTTGAATACAACGATTTTCCATTTCGCGTTGTTGCAATAGCCCGAGGCATATCAACAGTGATACCTGGCGGAAGTCAAATACTACGCCCCCACGATCAGGTTTTTATTGTGGTCACGAATGATAACCTGCCACGACTTATGGAACTTTGCCAGGTGCAACGTCATAGACAGCAAAAGCTCATGATTCTGGGCGGAGGAATGATTGGCAAGCGAGTCGCAGAACTCTTAGAAAAAGATGTAGCTATAACCCTTATCGAACAAGATGAAACCCAGGCCGAGCTTCTCACTGCCGAACTCCCCCATACAGAAGTACTTTGCGGAGATGGCTCGGATACCGATGTACTCACCGCAGCCGGACTATTCAACAGCGACACCCTTATTGCCACCACCGGTGACAATGAGACGAATATCATGAGCTGTCTGTTAGCAAAAAAC
>PDTE01000024.1 GCA_002747135.1 Desulfobulbus propionicus
CAGGTTATCCAGATTCGGGCAAGCGCGATTGGCAGCTATAGCCCCTCTATGCGGCGGGTCGCGATCGCCAGAAGATGGGTGACCTGAGAGCAGTTACCTTTAGCTTTATTTTACTTATTTAAATAAGTACCATTAACTGGTCGTGAAAATATGGTCTGAATTGTTTTATTTTTGTATTTTCTCTGCTTGGGTGAACCCTGTTTGTTAATAAAATGACAATTACCTCTTTTTCAGGATCCATCCAAAAAGATGTTCCAGTAAAACCAAGGTGACCAGCACTTTTTGCTGTAAAATAATGACCACTGCTTGATTTTCCTTTTGTTGGGGTATCAAACCCTAAATACCATGTTTTATTTTTACCTGGTTTTCTAAAAATCTTCCTAACATTTTCTTTTTCAAATAGAAAAATTTTATTACTCTCTCCCTGCCAGATATCAAAAAGATATTCACAAAGAAAAAGAACTCCATTTACATCACCAAAAAGACCGGAATGACCGGAAACGCCACCCATAAGCCAGCAATGCTCGTCATGGACCTCTTTATGAATATATTTGTTTCTCCATGAACAAAATTCTGTAAAAGCTACTTTTTTTTCTTTTTCAATATGTTGATTATTATCAAGAGGTAGGAAAAAAAGATTATTTTCAAGTTCTAAAGGAACTGTTATTTTTTCTTTGTAAAATTCATTTAAAGATCTACCACTTATTTTTTCTATGGCAAATCCAAGAAGCATAAAACCTAGATCACTATAACAGTTATTTTTACCAGGTTGGAAAAGAAGATGTTCATTAATAATGCTGTCAAATATAAATTTTTTCTTATTTTTATCAAAAACTGGAGGGCTTTGCTTAAAAAAAGGTTTATACGCTGGTAACCCTGAACTATGCGAAAGAAGATGTGTCAGGGTTATTTGATTTTTGTCACATTCTTTTTTTAACGGAAAAATGGAACCTAGAGGAGTATCCCAGCAAACAGCTTGCTCGTCTATAAGATGGAGAAGCAATAAAACTGTACAAAGCGGCTTGGTCAAGGAAGCCAGGTCAAAAAAGGTATATTCATTTACCTTTGAGTTTCCATATACATTTCCCTCTTTTCCAGCTGCATATACGCATCTTTTCCAGGAAGAACCTTTTTTGTAACTTACAGCTGCGGAGCATCCAGGAAATACTCCGGTATCAATACCATGGTTACAGACCTTTTCCATAGCTCTTATAATACTTCTTTCTGCCATTATACTCCCCGAAAAAAGGTAATCGATTACTAATATTTATTTGAATTTTCAGTTTTATTTTATTATTTTGTTACTACTCGCAGGGCATGTGCACCACCCGCACCACCTTGGCTTCACTTGCTTTACGTTTATAACTGCTTCCAGTTCGCCCGGATTTAGGTAAGTGCGATTGGCAGCTATAGATAGTCTGAAGATAATAGATAACTGATCACCGGTACTTCATCTTTGCCCGAGCACTCTTTCCCGCATACTCTTGTCCAGCGAAAAAGAGTGCTTGCCCGATTCTGTTGCACCCGTGACCAATTAGGTCAGAACCAGAGAATAACATCCAGGCACAAACCCCGTGATTGGTTACGATAATAAAGACGAGAGCAGGTACAAAAAAATTGTTCATAACCTGTTTATGTTTTTGTTACTTTTTTTTTGATATCTTGAATCAGGCAGTATTCCTCTTTCTATACAGAATAATCAACAAAAATTATAAAATATAAATATCAAATAATTTCTTTTAGTTATATAAATAATAAACAGAATAACATTCTTAATAACAACAATATTTTTTTTAAATAAGGAATAAAAATTATGGCTTTTCAATTTAATGTTAACAGAGATGAACTTTTGAGTGCCATAAGTACACAGCAAAATATAACAAACAGAAAAGGAACCCTTGCCATTCTCACCAACGTACTTCTTGAAGTGAATAACAATGAGATTATCTTAACAGGAACCGATTTAGAGATCGGTTTAAAACAGATTATTCCAGCTGAAGTACTTGAAACCGGAACATTAACACTCCCTTCTAAAAAATTGTTTGAGGTAGCCAGGGAATCAGGTTCACAGGTGCTTAGTTTTCAGGAAAAAGAGAATAATTGGGTTGAAATAACTGCCGGACCCAGTGTGTATAAATTAGCAGGTATGGTAACTGACGAATTTCCTCAGTTTCCCGAATATGATGAAAGCAGGATGGTTGCATTGAACAGCGAAATTATGGCTGATCTTATTGATAAAACATATTTTTCAATAGCTCTTGACAAGGAAAATATGTTCAGCCTGACAGCGGCTCTTCTTCAAAAGACAGAACAGGAAGATAATTCAATTTTTTTAAAAATGATATCTTCTGATGGTCACAGGTTAACCATAATGAGTAAACAGGTTGATGAAAGTGCCCGTGAATTGAGTATGAATCCGGTTACACTTATACCAAGAAGAGGTATTAAAGAAATAAGAAAATTTTGCGAAAATACAGATATTTTTTCTTTCGGTATTGAAGAAAAACAGGCGGTTTTTAAAAGTAATAATTCTTTATTAATTATACGATTAATGGAAGGAGAGTTTCCAGATTATCAATCAATATTAAATAGTTTAGTTGAAGATAATATAATAACTATAGAAAAAAACAGGTTTCTTGAAAGTTTAAAGAGAATTAGTTTATTTACAGAAGATATATTTCATGCAATAAAATTAGAGATTAGTAATAATAATATATTACTTACTTCTCAAAATGCAGATTATGGATCAGCTAAAGATGAATTTGATGTTGAATATGAAGGGGAAGACCTTTCTTTAGGGTTTAACTGTAGATATTTTATTGATACTCTTCAAGTTGTAGAAGGAAAAAAAATAGAAGCAAGTATATTATCAGATAAAAGCCCTTGTGTTATAACTTCTTCTGATGATAAAGGATTTTTAAGTATAATAATGCCAATGAAATTATAAATTATATATACAAGGAATAATGTGAAGGAAAAAGAAAATAACAAAAATGATATTACATTATATAGTGCTGAAAATATAAAAGTTCTTGATGGTCTTGAAGCTGTTAGAAAAAGACCTTCTATGTATATTGGTAATACAGGAGAAGAAGGTTTACATCATCTAATTTATGAAGTTGTTGACAACTCAATAGATGAAGCATTAGCAGGATATTGTGATAGAATTTATGTGACTATTCTTCATGATAACAGTGTAACAGTAAGAGATAATGGCCGGGGGATACCGGTAGATCTGCATCCTACAGAAAATATGTCAGCACTTGAGCTGGTGATGACTACCCTCCATGCAGGTGGAAAATTTGATCATTCTACCTACAAGGTTTCAGGTGGACTGCATGGCGTAGGAGTTTCAGTTGTCAATGCCTTGAGTGTGCACGCATTTGCAGAAGTATGTCGAAACGGAAAAATATTCCGCCAGACCTACGCATACGGTGAGCGTACCAGCGACCTTGAGGAAAAAGGAATAACAGAAAAAACTGGAACAACAATTTCTTTTCAGCCTGATCCGGCTATTTTTACAGAAACAACTGTCTATAAATATGAAATAATAAAAAACAGGCTTCGTGAGTTAGCCTTTTTAAATAAAGGCGTAAGAATTTATTTAAAAGATGAGCGTTCAGGGGAAGAAGATAAATTTTATTATGAAGGTGGAATATCTTCCTATGTTGAATATCTGAATAGAAAAAGAACGCCAGTACACCAGGAGCCAATATTGATAACTGGTGAAAAGGAACAGGTTCAGGTTGAGATTTGTTTCCAGTATTTTGATGGGTACTCAGAACGAATATTTTCCTATGTAAACAATATAAATACCAAGGAAGGCGGAACTCATGTAGCTGGATTCAGAGCCGCTTTAACCAAATGTATAAATAAATATGCCAGTGATGATGTAGTTCCCAAGAATTTAAAAGAAAAGATGGGCGGGGATGATGTACGTGAAGGGTTGACCTGTATTATTTCTACCCGCGTGCCAAATCCGCAGTTTGAAGGTCAGACAAAGACTAAACTTGGAAACTCTGAGGTTAAATCCATTGTTGAGACCACGTGTCATGAAAAGCTTTCCGTTTATCTTGAACAAAATCCAGCGGTTGCAAAGCGAATATTAAGCAAGGTGGTTGAAGCGGCCAGAGCAAGAGAAGCTGCAAAAAAAGCACGTGAACTTTCCCGAAAAAAGGGCGGCCTGTCAGTTATGATGGCAGGAAAGCTGGCAGAATGCCAGAGTAAAGACCCTAAAAAAAGAGAGCTTTTTATTGTGGAAGGGGATTCTGCTGGTGGTTCTGCCAAGCAGGGTAGAGACCGGACAGTACAGGCGATTCTTCCCTTGCGTGGAAAAATAATGAACGTGGAAAAAGCCAGATTTGATAAGATATTGAATTCAGATGAAATAAAACAGCTTATAGCATCTCTTGGCACTGGAATCGGAAGAGAAGAATTTGATATTGAAAAGCTTCGTTACCATAAAATTATTATTATGACTGATGCAGATGTAGATGGAGCCCATATCCGAACCCTGCTTCTCACTTTTTTTTATCGCCAGATGTTACCACTGATTGAAAATGGTTTTGTCTATATAGGTCAACCCCCTCTATACAGGCTAGGTAAAGGGAAAAAAGAACGATATTTCATAGATGATGATGAACTCAACAGTTATCTTTACTCCCTGGCCAGCGAGACACTATCTATAGAACTGGCAGACAATGAACTCGTTTCCGGCGGCCAGTTGGTCGATATATTGAAAAAGCTTTCTTATTTTGAACGGATATTAATTCATCTGGAAAGGCAGAATATCCAGGAAGACTTGACCTTTTTCCTACTGAAACAGGGAGTAAAATCAGCAGATCAATTTTCAGACCGCGGGTTTGTTGAAAATTTACTGGATAAACTTAAACCATTGCAGCCAACTATTGGTAATATAAGGCCATGCAGATGGAGACCTTCCTGCTGGGAGGTTGATATTACTTTCAGGGGACAATCATTGCTTATGTCAACACTTGGGCCTAATATACCTTTGGTCAGTGAATACAGACAAGCACTTGATTTGTATAAAGATATTCAAAAATATCTGCAATCATCCTTTAATCTGGTAAAAGGTGCGGACAGTGAAAACAGACATGTAGTTCATATAGATAACTGGCATGATTTGATTAATATTGTGCGCAGCGAAACCTTTAAAGGCAGTCACCTGCAGCGTTATAAAGGCTTGGGGGAAATGAATGCAGATCAGCTTTGGGAAACCACCATGAATCCTGCAAACAGAACCCTTGTTCAGGTAAAAATAGATGACGCGGAAACAGCAGATGATATATTTTCAACACTCATGGGTGACAAGGTTGAACCACGCAGGGATTTTATCCAGAATCATGCCCTTGAAGTTACAGATCTCGATATTTAAGTAAAAACATACCTGCTCCCATCTCACTTACCTTCAGACGAGTATGACTGGCAACATAGAGGAGCTCTAACTGCCAGGCGCGCTTGCCCAGATTCAGGTGAGCTGAAAACAGATACAGACGTAAAGCAAATGAAATCAGGGTGGTATATGCCCTGTGAGTAGTTAAGTAAAAACCAGGATACTCCATGACAGATTTGTCTGATTTTACAGAAAAAAATACCCCAACTATATCAATAGAAAAAGAGCTGCGTAAATCCTATTTGGATTATGCAATGTCAGTTATTATTGGTCGAGCCCTGCCAGATGTCAGAGACGGCCTCAAGCCGGTTCATCGCCGTACCCTGTATGCAATGCGTGAACTTGGTAATACCTTTAACAGACCATATATAAAATCAGCCCGAATTGTTGGGGATATAATAGGTAAATACCATCCCCATGGGGATACAGCTGCCTATGATACGCTTGTGCGCATGGCGCAGGTTTTTTCCATGCGCTATCCTCTTGTGGACGGCCAGGGTAACTTTGGTTCCATGGATGGCGATTCAGCTGCGGCAATGCGTTATACAGAAGCCAGGATGACCAGGCTTGATCAGGAAATAATTGCTGACCTGGGCAAGGATACCGTAGATTTTGTTCCTAATTATGATAATTCCCTGCAGGAGCCTGCAGTGCTTCCTGCAAAGATACCAAATATTCTCATTAATGGATCAGAAGGAATTGCGGTTGGTATGGCTACAAAGATACCTCCCCACAATTTAACCGAGGTCATTAATGGTCTTTTTGCCTTAATTGAAGATCCCAGTGTGAGTATTCATAAACTCATGGAGATAATCACTGGTCCGGACTTCCCCACAGGTGGTTTTATCTGCGGACGGGCAGGTATAAGAGAAGCTTATGAGACAGGCAGAGGAGTGATAACAGTTCGTTCACGCAGTCACATAGAGCAGAGAGGAAAAAATGGGGAATCAATAGTTATTACCGAAATTCCTTATCAGCAGAACAAGGCTGCTCTGGTGGAAAAAATAGCCATGCTTATGAAGGAAAAACGGCTGACTTCCATCGCAGAGATTCGTGATGAATCTGATCGCCAGGGTGTTCGTATCGTCATTGATCTGAAAAAGGATGAAATACCTGATATTATCCTCAACCAGCTTTATAAAATGACGCCGCTGCAAAAAACCTTTGGTATCATTTTGCTTTGTATAGTGAACAATAAACCGGAGATTCTCAATCTTAAACAGGTTTTAGAACACTTCCTGGCCCATCGCCGCACAGTTGTTTATCGAAGAACAGCGTATGAGTTGAGAAAAGCGGAAGAAAAAGCTCATGTCTTGGAAGGGTTAAAAATTGCCATAAGCAATCTTAATGAAGTCGTTGAATTAATAAAAGCGGCAGCAAATCCGGCAGAAGCCAGGGAACAACTCATAAGGCGTTACGAGCTATCAGAAATACAAGCTCAGACTATCTTAGATATGCGTCTGCAGCGACTGACAGGTCTTGAACGTGATAAAATAATCCAGGAATATAAAGAGATAATTGAAAAAATTGGATGGCTGAAAAAGGTCCTTAATGATGATACACTGATTATTCAGATCATTCGAAAGGAATTTGAAGAGATAAAAAATACTTATGGAGACGGACGCCGAACCGAAATTATTGACGCTCCGGATGATATTCTTCCTGAAGATCTGATTATTCCTGAGGAAATGGTCGTTACGGTTTCCCATACAGGTTATATAAAGCGTAATCCTCTTAATCTTTACAGGGCACAGAAAAGAGGCGGTAAAGGTGTAAAAGGAATGACCACACTGGAAAATGACTTTGTCACCAGTTTGTATACAGCCTCAACTCTTGATACCTTTCTCTTTTTTACCAACACAGGACGGGTGTTCTGGCGTAAGGTATATGAACTGCCACTGGCAGGTAGAGCAGCACGAGGCAAGGCCATTGTTAATCTGCTTGAATTGGGTAAAGAGGAAAAAGTCGCAGCTATCCTGCCTGTTGCAGACCTCGCAAATGCAGAAGATTCACAGACCGTGCTGACGGTTACAAAGCTTGGCCGGGTGAAAAAAACATCCATAGCCGAATATAAACGACCTCTTCGTAAAGGAAAATACGGTCTGACTATCAAAGATGAGGATGAAATAATTACCGCAGCTATAACATCTGGAAATGATGAAATATTTTTGGTTACCAGAAAAGGAATGTCCATACATTTTCATGAATCTGATGTTCGGGTTATGGGAAGGCTCGCTTCTGGTGTTAAAGGAATCACTTTAGGCGATGACGATGTAGTGGTGGGTGTTGCTGTACTCAAGAGTGACGACTCCATCCTCACTGTTACAGAAAACGGCTATGGAAAGCGTACAGCCGTTTCAGAATACAAAATACAGACCAGAGGCGGAAAAGGAGTATATACCATAAAAACCAGTGAGCGTAACGGCAACGTTGTTGGGGTGCTGGCTGTAGATGATGAAGATCAGGTTATGCTTATTGCTAACTCTGGCAAGGTAATACGGATGGCCATGGATAACGTTCGTATAATTGGTCGAAACACGCAGGGGGTCAGACTGATAAACCTTGATGAAGAAGAAAAGGTGGTGGCTCTTTCCATGCTTGTCAAGGAAGACGAGGTAGAGGAAGAAATGGAAGAAAGATAGTACCTGCTCACTGGGTGTGTAACTCTCTGGTTTTACCTACCTCAAACGTGTAACTGCTCTCAGGCTGCCCCTATCTGGTCAAGCACGATTGGCAGCTATAGCCCCTCTATGCGGCGGGTCGTGATCGTGCAAAGAGGGGTGAGCGGTGAGGAGTTACGAAAGATAGTACCTGCTCAAAAGGGTACCGGTACAATCCTGTTGCACCCATGACCAGTTACACGTCAGAAGCAGAGAATAACACTTAAAGTACAGACCCCGTGATTGGTTAGAGATAAAAAGCTGACACAAAAATGATACCAAAACCTGATAAAATAGCCGTAATAGGCGCTGGCAGCTGGGGCACGGCCCTGGCTGTTTTACTTGGCGGAAAGGGAAAAGATGTATGGCTTTGGGGACATGATCCAGGGCACATGAACCTGCTTGCAAAAAAACGGTGTAACCCGCTTGATTTGCAAAAAGTGTCTTTTCCTGATACCCTTCAGGTATCAGATAACCTGGAAAAAACCCTTATCAATGCTTCGTGCATAGTTATGGTGGTGCCATCACATGCCTTTCGCGATGTCTTTAAACAGGTAGTTAAGATTCTTAAAAAAAGGACACTTATTGTTTCAGCGACCAAGGGAATTGAAATAGAATCGAGAATGACCATGAGTCAGATTATGGCAGAAATGACTCAAGATTCATCGCATTTTTTGGGTGCATTGAGTGGACCAAGTTTTGCCATTGAAGTTGCCACAAAACAGCCAACCGCTGTTACCGTTGCCTTTGCCGATGAAAAGGCAGCTCGTATCATTCAACAGCTTTTTGCAACAGATTATTTTCGTACTTATTCGTCAACTGACGTTATTGGTCTAGAGTTATGTGGTGCAATAAAGAATATCATTGCCATTGCCGCAGGTATTTCGGACGGACTGGGGTATGGTCTGAATACCAGAGCAGCACTTATCACCCGAGGACTTGCCGAGATGAGTAGAATGGGCCTGGCTATGGGAGCTGATCCGGCTACATTTGCCGGACTTGGCGGGTTAGGTGATCTGGTTCTAACCTGTACAGGTAATTTAAGCCGTAACCGAACAGTTGGTTTAAAGCTCGGTAGCGGCAAAAAACTGAACCAGGCTTTAGCCGAGATGAATAATGTTGCAGAAGGAATCAAGACAACAAAATCATGCTATATTTTGGCTAGATCTCTCAATGTTGATATGCCTATTTTAGATCAAGTATACCAGGTGCTTTATAAAGATAAACCCTGCACACAGGCTGTAAGTGAGCTGTTTAGCCGAGACCTAAAAAAAGAATCTGAGTGAAAATTTTACAGGCAATATTGTTCATAACATTTTTATCTATACAGGCCTTTACCGGGTGTACAGTTAAAAATGACAGTTCTGATAATTCAGAAAAAACAGGAAATACTGACTTTCCTGTTCAGCTTCCAGCGACTTTTTCCGGAAAAATTGCTGATCAGGAGTGCGACTTTTTACAGATTAATCTTAATCTGCGCCTGGATCATCTTTACCAGATGCGTACAACCTGCTATGTAAACAACAACGTACAATGGATAAAGGCCCACCTGCGGCATTGGAGGTACAATAATCAAGAACGCATCGTTATTCTTGGAGAAAGCAAGAATACCTTAAAAACCTGCCTTGTAGAAAATGCTGACAATCTAAGGTTTCTGGATAAGATTGACTCTGCCTCCGGCAGAAAAGAAACAGTCCCTGGTTATTTGTTGACAAGAGAAAAAAAATATGACCCTTTTCTTGATACAGTGACACTGCATGGCATGTATTCTTCCATTGGCAACAGGCATGTGCTTACCGAATGTTCCAGTGGCAAGAATTTTCCGGTTGACCCCAGCGGAAATTTTAACGAACTGGAAAAGGTTTACAGAAAAACTCCGCATCAAAAAAATGAAGCGTTATTGGTTTCTTTTGAAGGCTCTCTCTTTCCAACTCCAGGAGGCAGAAAATTAAGGGACAGGGATGTAGTAATAGTAAAAAGTTTTAACCGGATATATCTTGACCAGGACTGTAGAGGTAAAAAAACAAAAAAATCAATATTTGATATCCAGTGGACCGCTGTTGAGATAGAAGGGGAACCGGTAACCCCTAAGGAAAAACAGAGAGCGCCATGTATTACCCTTACCGCCAGCGGCAACCAGGTAAGCGGGTTTTCCGGCTGTAACAGGTTGAACGGAACCTTTCTTTTTAAAGGAAACGTTCTTTTATTCAACAAGCTTGTCTCTACCCGTATGGCCTGTGCCCATGGGGTTTCACTGGAAAACCGCTTTATAGATGCGCTGGACAAAACCGAATATTATCTCCTGGATAAGGAAAGCCTGTTTCTTCTAGATAGAAAAGACAAGCTGATAATGCGACTGAAGCCCAACAGGTAAAACATTACTGCTCACAGGGCATGAGCTACCCTGGTTTCACTTGTTTTTAGTGTATACCAGTAATCGAGACAATATTTTTCAGGGGTAACAGCTCTTAGGGTTAGAGAGGTACACCACCTTGAAACCAAGGTGGTGCATACCCTGTGAGCAGTTATCAGGTAAAACAATAAAAGGTGTGTTTATGCAGATATCAATTACTTATTGTACTCAGTGAAATTATCAACCAAGGGCTTCCGGTCTGGAAGCCGAGATCAGGCAGGCAATTGGTTCTCAGGTAGAGGTAACTCTTATTCCCGGTTCAGGAGGGGTTTTTGAGGTACTGTGCGATGACCGCCTGGTTTTTTCAAAAAAGGAAAAGAACAGATTTCCCGATCCTGGTGAGGTGGTGAAGCTTCTTCAAAGCACACCGGGATGAGTGACAGCTGAAAGAATATGCTGCAGGAACTGCGTGTTAATAATCTGGCCCTGGTTGATGAGCTGCACTGTGATCTCTCTGAACGGGACGCCGGGCTGGTGGTGCTGACAGGAGAGACAGGTGCAGGGAAATCCATCATACTGCAGGCTCTCCATCTCCTCGGTGGCGGACGTGGTGCCGTGTCCTGGGTACGAAGCGGCTGCGAACAGGCAGATATTGAAGCCCTGTTTTCCATCAGCAGCCAGCATCAGGAAGTAAAACGCCTGCTGGAGGGGTATGCTCTTGATGGGGGTGCCAGTGATATTATCATTCGGCGGTTAATCGCAAGCACAGGCAAAAGCAAGCTGTATGTGAATGACAAACTTGTCACCGCCAGAATTGCAGGAGAACTTGGAGCAGCTTTGGTAAATATTGCCAGTCAACACGATAATCAACAGCTGCTCAGAGAGCGAAATCATCTTGACCTCCTGGATAGTTACGGAGAGCTGTGGGCCATGCGCAGACAATTTTCTCTTTTGTTCGAAACATGGCAGAAGATGTCGAGTCAGCTGCGTGAACTTCAGGAAAAGGAGCAGGAAAAGGAGCAGCACAGAGATTTTCTGCGCTATCAGCTTCAGGAAATAGAAAGTGCCCAGCTCAAGACCGGGGAAGACGAACAGCTTCTTCAGGAGCGGGAACGGTTAAAGGCTTCCGCCGCTTTAAGGGAGATTTCCGGAAAGGCAGCGGTGCTGTTTTCCGGTTCAATGCTTGACGCCATGGTTGAAGCACGCAAGGGGCTTGAGCAGCTCGCCCGGATTGATCCGGAGGCGACCGCGCTTGCTGACCGGGCCGTGTCAGCCTGTTTTGAGGTTGAGGACATAGAGCAGGAACTGACAAAATACAGGGATTCTATTCCGTCAGATACTGGCCGGTTACATGAAATAGCAGAACGTCTGGCCGTTCTCAAGCAGCTCCAGCGAAAATATGGGCCGACTCTGGAAGAGGTACTTGCCTTCTCGGACAACGCCAGACAGGAACTGGCACAGCTTGAACACCTGGAAGATGAGATAACTGATCTTGAGGTGGAGGTCGAGAAAATAAGTACCGAGGTGCAGTTTAAGGCAGTTGAGCTTTCCCGGGCGAGAAAAGAGGCAGCTGAACGCCTGGGAAATGCCATGGAAAAGGAATTGGCCTCGCTGAACTTTCAGCAGGCTGTTTTTCAGGTGAAGGTGGAATCTCCCGAATGGTTTGGGCCTGATGCCGTTCAACCAAGTGGTAAGGATACAGTTACCTTTCTTTTTTCAGCCAATCCTGGGGAACCACCAAAGTCGCTCGCCAGGATTGCCTCAGGGGGAGAGCTGTCCCGGCTGCTGCTTGCCATGAAATGCATCCTGGCCCGGCGTGATCAAGTAGATACCGTTATTTTTGATGAGGTTGATGCCGGGATAGGGGGCCAGGCCGCCGCCGCAGTGGCCTTGAAAATCAAGGAGCTTGCCGGGCATCATCAGGTGCTGTGCATAACCCATCTCCCCCAGATAGCGGCCCTGGCCGATATTCATTTCCGGATTGAAAAACAGGTGCGGCAAGATAGCACCAGAACCCTGATTAACCGGCTTGATGAGAAAAGCCGGGTTGAAGAACTGGCCCGTATGCTTGGAGGCCGGGAGCCGACAGGTAAAACCTTGCTCTACGCCAGGGAGCTGATTGAGCAGGGCCGGGAGCGTAATTCTTGAATACCGTCGCCCTGGGCCTTTTCTCTGGAGGGCTTGATTCTATTCTTGCCTGCCGACTGCTTGTACAGCAGGGGATCACAGTTGTCTGCCTGAAGTTTGTCACCCCTTTTATTGACTATAACCTCCTTGAACGGCAGGAAGAGTATATTGCTGCAATGAAAAACCGGTTTGCTTTGGATGTGGTGGTTGTCGATATAAGCAAGGGCTATCTGGAGATGCTGCATAATCCGGCTTATGGTTTTGGCAAGAACTTTAATCCCTGCATAGACTGCAAGATACTTATGCTCAGACAGGCCAGGAAGCTGATGGCCAGGTACAACGCCTCTTTTCTGGTTACCGGTGAAGTGCTCGGGCAGCGCCCCATGTCGCAGCGCCGCGATACAATCAGGGTGATTGAGCGGGATGCTGGTTGTGAGGGAATTATCCTCCGGCCCCTGTCCGCCAGGATACTCCCTGCAACGAATGCAGAAAAGGAGGGAAAGGTAGATCGCTTACAGCTGTGTTCCATTTCCGGAAGAGGACGAAAAAAACAGATACAGCTTGCAAAAGAGTTGGGCATTCGCGATTATCCGAAACCGGGCGGAGGCTGTATTCTTACTGATAAGCAGCTTGGCAGGCGAATAGAACGAGTATACAGTGGAGAAATACTTTTAGGAACAAGGAAACTCAGCCCTGCTGATATTAAGCTGCTGATTATTGGCCGCCAGTTTCTGCTGCTGGAGAAATATTGGTTTATCCTGGGGCGTAATGAAAAAGAGAACGACCAGCTGAATGCTGCTCGCCAGAAGGACGACTGGTTGTTTTCCATGCCTTCTCACCCCGGCCCGGCAGGGCTTCTCCGCCGGGCAAAAGAGATAAAGGATCGCCAGACCCAGGAGGCAGTCGCTGCCGCTGCCGCAGGCCTGGTGGCCCGTTTTGCCAAAAAAATTGACGGTCATTTCCCGGCAGGGAAAATTTTGATTGACAAGGGTGACACCTCTTGCTCCCGCATGACTGATGCGTTGACAGATGAAGTCTTCTCTTCCTGGAAGATAGCTTAGTGTCACGTCAACGCTGAAATGGCGGTATATTGCGCCGGATTTTTCTTGTCCTTATGGAGTCCTTTCTACCCGGCGTTCAGGAAGAGAAATCAGGTGGAGAAACACGCTTGCCCCCGATATGAGCCGAAACAAGACCACCCCCGTCCACTCTTCCGTGATTAGCCGTCATCAGCTTGAAGCCCTTTTACCTTCATGGCTGAGGAGTGCCCTTTCTTCAATACAGCAGAAACAGAAATGCCCGATATATCTGGTTGGCGGCACCGTCCGAGATCTTCTTCTGGGTAGGGTCAGTCATGATGTTGATTTCACTGTACCAGTCGCTGCCATTGCCTGGGCTGAGCTCCTGGCGGCAGCAACGAGAGGGACTTTTATTGCCCTTGGAAGAACGGAAGATGCGGCCAGAGTAGTGATTGACGGGCTGACCGTGGATTTTTCTTCGTATAGAGAAGGCGCGGAAACATTGGCTGAAGAGCTGATGCTCCGCGATATCACCATCAATTCTCTGGGCTTATGTCTTGACCCCTTACTGGAACCAACCCTGACGCCGCAGGAGATATTTTTTGTGGAAGATCCCTGTGGAGGGCTGGAAGATTTGGGGCAAAAAAGAATTCGGGCGACTTTTGCTGACACCTTTGGGCATGATCCCCTGCGAATGCTGCGTGTCTACCGTTTTGCCTCACTCCTTGACTACAGCCTGGATAAAGATACTGAAAATCTTATACAGGACCATTGCCATAGAATTGCGGGTATTTCCCCGGAAAGGATTCAGCATGAAATTGAGGAAATCATGGCTTCGGACAGGGCTGCCGCTGCCTGCAAAGCTATGACGAAAAGCGGGCTGCTCTGGCAGATTTTTCCAGAGCTTGAACGCGGAAAAGACATGGCGCAACCTGAAAGCCACCATCTGGATGTTTTCGGTCACAGCCTGGAAGCACTTGTGCAGATGGAGGAGCTGCTCTCTGGAGGGTACAGGCAGTACTTTGGCCATGATTCCTCCATATCTTTCTATGCAGCAGTAAAGAAAAACAGGAGTGTGTTAAAAATATCAGCCCTGCTGCATGATGTGGGTAAACCCGAAACCTGTTTCGTCGATCATGGCCGCGATGATCGCATTACCTTTTATGGTCATGATCAGGCCGGGGCTCGCACAGTCCGAACTATTGCAGAAAAATATCGCTGGAGCAGGCAGGATATGCTGCAGGCAGCCCGCCTGGTTTCCAATCATATGCGTCCTTTTCATCTGCTTAATGTTGGCCGCAGGGGAGAGGTTACGCCAAAAGCCTGCCTGCGTCTTTTGCAAAGTGTTGGCGAGGATCTGCCAGGATTATTTCTGTTGGCCCTGGCCGATTCACTTGCAGGAAAAGGAAAGCAGAGCCCCGAGGGAATTGAGAAGGAACTTGTTTTGTTATATGAACAAATAGAACAGCTGCGCTGTGAACAGGTGATGCCTGTCCTGAAAAATTCTCCGCTTATAAATGGCAAGGACCTGATACGGGAACTGCAGCTTGAACCAGGGCCGTTGTTTCGCATAATTCTCGACGCCGTTGTTGAGGCCCAGATAGAGCAGACTGTGCGCAGCCGGCAGGAGGCGTTTGCTTTAGCTCGGAGTATAATCAAGGAAAAAGGAACCTGTCAGGAACGAAGGCATGCGAAAAGTTAACGATTTCTTCTTTCATAAAGCAAAGAAAGAGAAGTATCCGGCCAGATCAGTATACAAGCTGGACGAGGCGCAGCAGAAATATACCTTTTTAAAGAAAGGCCAGAGGGTTATAGATTTTGGTTGTCATCCGGGAAGCTGGAGCCTGTATGCAGCAGAAAAGGTTGGAGAACGTGGTGTGGTTGTCGGGCTTGATCTGCAGCCGACAGATATCCCCCGGCAAAAACCCAATGCTGAAATTCATTGGCTCTGTTATGATGTCTACGCAGAAGACATCGTGTCGGTGTTAAAAAAACAATGGCCGGGCTTTCATGTTTTCCTCAGCGATATGGCACCGAGAACCACCGGAAGCCACTATGCAGATCATCAGCAGTCAATGCGTCTGGTAGGACGGGTGATGGAGCTGACTTCATACCTGTTGCACGAGAACGGGACCCTGTATTGCAAGGCCTTTCAGGGAGAGGATTTTCCGGCCTTAATACAGGAATGCAAGTCCTTTTTTCAAACGATCAAGGTGGTAAAACCGCAGAGTTCGCGGACAGAGAGCAGGGAAGTGTTTATACTGGGCCGCAGGTTCCGTCCTGGTATCTGGAAGAAAGAGGGGTAGCCAGCTGCAATCAAAAAACGAGAAGGGAGTAAGGTAGTGTCTGGACATTCGAAATGGAGCACAATTAAACGTAAGAAAGGGGCAAATGATGCCAAGCGCGGCAAGATTTTTACAAAACTTATCAAGGAGATAACCATTGCCGCCCGGATGGGCGGGGGAGATCCTGAAGGTAACCCCCGCCTGCGCAGCGCAATCACCGCTGCCAAGTCGGAAAACATGCCCAAAGATAACATTGACCGCGCCATCAAGAAGGGTACCGGAGATCTTGAAGGCGCAGTGTATGAGGAAATCCTGTACGAGGGCTATGGCCCCGGAGGGGTGGCCGTGCTTGTGGAAACCATGACCGATAATAAAAATCGGACCGTTTCCGATGTGCGTCATTTTTTTGCCAAAAGCGGGGGCAATCTCGGGGAATCAGGCTGTGTTGGCTGGATGTTCGATAAAAAGGGAATGATCGTGGTGGATAAAGGTGATATTGACGAAGAAAAACTTATGGATATCGCCCTGGAAGCTGGTGCTGAAGATGTCGTGGAAGAGGATGACTCGTTTCAGATCCTCACTGCTCCTGAGGATTTTAACGATGTGGTTGAGGGGCTGGAACAGGGTCAGGTGAATTTTTCAGAGGCCTCTATTTCCATGATACCGCAGAATGTAGTTGAGCTGGTAGAGGAAAAACCGGCGCGTTCTCTTTTAAAATTGCTGGAAAATCTGGAAGATCATGATGATGTCCAGAAGGTGCATGCCAATTTTGATATCCCGGAGGAGTTAATGGATTCGCTTTCCTGACATGACCGGATCTCCTGTTCGCATCCTTGGGATTGATCCCGGTTCACGCTCTACCGGTTACGGGATCATTGAAGCAAGTGGGAGTGAGGTAGGATTTGTTGCCTGCGGCACCATCAGGACAACCTGTGAAGCGCAGCTTCCCGGGCGTCTGACCATTATATTTAACGGATTATGTGAGGTGATCCTGGCGCATAAACCTCAGATTGCAGCAGTGGAAGAGGTATTTGTTGATCGCAATCCCCGTTCAGCGTTGAAGCTTGGGCAGGCAAGAGGTGCTGCTATTGTTGCCGCAACCCAGCATTTACTGCCTGTATTTGATTATTCAGCCAGAAAGGTCAAGCAGGCTGTTTCCGGATATGGTCAGGCCGGGAAAGATCAGGTGCAGCATATGGTTAGCGTCTTGCTTGACCTGGAGAAAAAGCCATCGACTGATGCTGCTGATGCCCTGGCAGTGGCCCTGTGTCATGCCCAGCACATGCTGCGGGGTGAATTTCTATAGCTTAAGGTAACTACTCACTGGGTGTGTAACGCTCTGGTTTTACATACCTCAAACGTGTAACTGCTCTCAGGCTGCCCCTATCTGGACAAGCACGATTGGCAGCTATAGCCCCTCTATGCGGCGGGTCGTGATCGTGCAAAGAGGGGTGAGATGTGAGGAGTTACAGCTTAGGTATTGGCTCATTCGTCTGTGAGCAGATAATTACTCATGATAGCATTTCTTAGCGGAGTTCTTCGTCACAAAACACCTGGGGCAATCATTCTGGACGTTCAGGGCGTGGGGTATGAAATTTTTCTTTCCACCCGTACCTATGACGCCCTGCCTGCGACCGGCGAGCCCTGTTCCCTCTTTATCCTGACCAGCGTAAGGGAAGACGCTATTGCTCTTTTTGGTTTCGAGGATCAGGAAACAAAAGATATCTTTATTCTTCTGACCAGTATTTCAGGTGTTGGGCCCAAACTTGCCCTGGCGATTCTGTCTGGAATCGGCAGACTGGAATTATGCGCTGCTCTGCGGTTGAAAGACATTAACCGGTTGACAACTATTTCCGGAGTGGGAAAAAAAACAGCGCAGCGCTTGTGTATGGAATTAAGCGAAAAGGTCGGAGGGATGGGGGGCGGCGAAAGTGAAGGCGTCTTTATACAAGTCGCTTCGACTCAGCAGGAGGGTAATGTTTTTCAGGATGCGGTGTCTGCCCTGGTAAACCTTGGCTATCCCCAGCATACCTCCTGGCAGGCCATGCGCAATGTCCAGAAACAGCATGGTGATGCGATAAACGAGATGGCTGTGGAGGAATTGATTCGCCTTTCCCTGCAGGGGTTGGCTCAATGAGCGTAAGGCTTGAAGCAAGGGAAAGCAAAAGGCTGCTGGCCCTGTGAGTAGTTACGTATGAAGCATGAAGAGGAAATAACGGGCAGAAGGCTTGTTGCTGCTGATGAGCAACGACTGGATCAGCATGGTGTTGACCTGCGGCCAAAAACGCTTGACCATTATATTGGGCAGGAGCCGCTGAAAAAAGGCTTACGTATCTTTATTCAGGCTGCACTGCAGCGAGGGGAACCCCTGGATCATGTGCTTTTTCATGGCTTTCCCGGGCTGGGTAAAACTACCCTTGCCTATATTATTGCTGAGGAGATGGGAGCCGGCATAAAGGTAACCTCAGGGCCGGTAATTGAACGTCCGGGTGATCTGGCCGCGATCCTTACCAGCCTTCAGGCAGGAGATGTCCTCTTTATTGACGAGATCCACCGACTTAACCATGTGGTGGAGGAGATACTCTATCCGGCAATGGAAGATTACCAGCTTGATCTGGTGATAGGTCAAGGACCTGGGGCACGTTCTGTCAAAATGGATCTGCCCCGCTTTACTCTGGTTGGCGCGACCACCAGAACCGGTTTACTGACGCCGCCACTTCGTGATCGTTTTGGGGTGATCCTGCGGCTGGAGTATTATAAACCAAAGGAATTGCAGACCATTGTCCAGCGTTCAGCCCGGCTGCTGAAGGTGAAGATCGATGATGAAGGAGCACTGGAACTGGGCCGCCGTTCCCGCGGAACACCCAGGATTGCAAATCGCCTTTTGCGGCGGGTTCGGGATTTTTCCGAAGTGGCCGGTAACAGGGTGATTAACAGGAAAGTTGCCGACGATGCCCTGAACATGCTTAATGTGGATGAGCTGGGCCTGGATGATATGGACAGGAGAATCCTGCTTACCTTGATCGAGCGCTTTCAGGGCGGGCCAATCGGACTTGAAACTTTGGCGACGGCAGTATGTGAAGAAAAGACGACCCTGGAAGATGTCTACGAACCCTTTCTCATCCAGTCCGGTTTTCTGGTGCGAACACCACGCGGCAGAATGGTCACCGAGGCGGCCTGTGCCCACTTTGCCTGTTCTGTCCCTAAGCGTATGCAGCAGGCTTCTCTTTTTGAGTGACTAACCCGTATTGCTCATGGACATTTTGTCGAAATTTGAGAAGAAAGTACCTACTCACTGGGTGTGTAACGCTCTGCTTGTACCTGCCTCAATTATGCCACTGCCTATAAGAGTATCTTTCTCGTAAAAGGCGGCAAACTGTCCCGGGGTGATGGCTCGCTGCGCCTTTTTAAAGGTTACAACGACCTTGTTTTTCTCTCTGATATCCAGCTGCGCCCATGCTGGTTTATGGGTCGAACGCAGCTGAATTTTTCCTTCCCAGGGAAATGAAGCCGGCCTGGCAAACCAGTGTAAGCTTGAAAGAGAAAGCGATCGCGTAAACAGTTCGCTTTCTTTTCCCACTTTAACTTGATTGCTGTGGATGTCAATTCCGGTTACATACCATGGGGTTGCATCCGGCAGGCCCAGACCTTTTCGCTGGCCGATGGTATAGTGGGCAACGCCCTTGTGAGTACCAAGCCTTTGTCCGGCAGGACCAATAATAGAACCAGGTTTTTCAAGACAGCCGTATTCCTGCAGAAAAGAGCGCAGATCACCATTCAAAAAGCAGACATCCTGGCTTTCTTTTTCTGGAAAATCAAAGCCAGTCTGTGCTGCTTTTTGGTATACATCTCGTTTTAACCAATGACCAAGAGGAAAGACCAGACAAGCTAGCTGTTTAGGGGGCAGTCTGCATAAAAAATACGATTGATCTTTTGTGGTATCACGTGCGCGGGCAAGAACTGGTTTGCTGCCAGAACGTTTTAATATGGCATAATGACCGGTAGCGCAAAGTTCCATGCCTTGTCTGTGCATAGCATCCAGCAACAAGTTACCTTTGATCTTTTTATTACAGATGACGCATGGGTTTGGCGTCAGCCCCTGGTTATAGGTGGTGAGAAGATAGGTTATGACGTGTCGGTGAAATTGTTCTCTAAGATCGACGAGATGCAGAGGGATGTCCAGCTGCCGTGCTCTTCTGGCTGCCAGCCTGGTCTGTTTTTGCAGATCAGGTAAGGGGAGCTGCATGAAAAAACCATGCACGTCATACCCTTTTTCCTGCATGAGGATAGCCGCAACTGTTGAATCAATCCCGCCACTTAAGGCTATGCCAGCTTTAATCCGCTGGTTCATGATGCCTGTATCGGGATAGCTTGCCGCCCCTGCTCATAACGCTGGACAGCTTTGTGAGAGACTCCTGGCAGTCCGGCAGGTTGTCTTTCGGTGCTGCCAGGTCTGGTTCTGGCTGCAGCAAATCTGTAACGGTTCATCTCTTTTTGTCTCCGGGTGTTAAAAAGAGTACGTGACTATGGACAGGGTGATACATATCCTGTGATAGTTACGATAGAGCGTAACTATTCACCCCTATCAGGGTAAATCTGTCCAGCAAGGGTCATGTGGATAGCGACCAGTGGGTTGTACCCTTTCTTCGCCATGGTTTGCAGGTAGCTGGTGATACGGTAGCAGGTTTTGGCGAACTTTATTGTCCTGAACCATGACGACAGTGATCACAGGAAAGATACGATTGCCAGCAGTCATGGATAATAACCCCGCCATAGGGTGGGATAATGCCAATTTGTTCAATTGCTTCGAGTTCCCGTTCAGGACGGACTCACTATGATGTCAAAAAAATTCTTTGCTCAACAATCTGCTGGAATGTACAGTGTTGAATTGAGTACGATGATTGATGAGGGGAAGGAGAGTGAGTGATTACTATAATATATACAAATGGTTACCCTGTTTGTAACTACTCACTGGGTGTGTAACTCTCTGGTTTTACCTACCTCAAACGTGTAACTGCTCTCAGGTTGCCCCTATTTGGCCAAGCACGATTGGCAGCTATAGCCTCTCTATGCGGCCGGTCGTGATCGTGCAAAGAGGGGTGAGATGTGAGGAGTTACCCTGTTCTTGAAAACCTTTAACCGGACAGTGGCAAGCTCAGGTCTTGACTAATGCACATTATCTTCAAACGCTGAATGATCTGGTTTAGGTGGTTTAATTTCGTCCATGCGCTGTTTTAGCCATTTTTTTATTTTACCTGCTTCAGAGGCAAACTCTGCCAACGCCTTTCCCCGGTGACTGACTCTGCCTTTTTCTTCAAGGGAAACCTCTGCAAAGGTTTTGCCAAATTCTTCAAAATAAAAAAGCGGATCATAGCCAAACCCTGATTCTCCTTTCTTTTCCAAAAGAATTTTTCCATCACATTTTGCTTCCCAGGTAAGAGCTGGCCCCCTGGGGGTGGCGAGAGACAGGACGCAGATAAAGGAGGCTGAGCGGTCATTTTTATCTTTCATTTCAGCAAGCAGTTTTGCACAGTTTTCCGCATCACTGGCATTTTCACCTGCATAACGGGCAGATAGTACCCCTGGTTGTCCGTCAAGTGATTGTACAACCAGTCCAGAATCATCGGCCAAGCATGGCAGACCAAGTATTTTGGAGTAATGCAGGGCTTTTTTATAGGCATTGTCATCAAAGGTGGCTCCATCTTCTATCACTTCCGGCATGGGACCAAAATCGCTGATAGTTTTTATGACAATATCCGTATCTTTAAGTAAAGCTTTAATTTCCTTTATTTTATTTTGGTTTCCTGTTGCCAGAACGATTATGTTATGCATGGTATATGGCTACCTTTTCTTTCTTTTTTCTTTTTTTGCCCATTTTTTTGTCATAGCGTTCCTGTTCGCTGTATATGCAGCCGCAATAGGGTTGTCTATACAGGTCCATTTCAATGGATCTGTCGATTCCATACTGCCAGCCTTCTCTGAAGTCCTGGTAATGGAAATAAAGATTATATTTTAAAGCAAAATATTCGCATTTTTTCCGGATGATTTCATGTTTCTGATATTTCGAGTAAAGCAGGGTGGTGGTAAACGCATCGGCACCAATCTTGACAGCGTACAGTGCTGTTGTCTCAAGACGCATATCATAACACTTGACGCATCGATCGTTTTCATAAAAAACCACCTGCCTTAAAAAATCTTTTAAACCGTAGTCAGCTTCTATTGTTACCTGAAAATTGGCTGTATCTGCAAGCTGGCGCAAGGCAGCTATCCGTTTTCTGAATTCGCGGAAAGGATGAATATTAGGGTTATAAAAATAGCCAGTAATTGTATGCCCGTATTTTTGCAGCTGTTCAACTGGATAAACCGAACAGGGGCCACAGCAGGTATGAAGAACTATGTGCATTATTTTACCTTAACAGGAGTTATACTGGGAGTGGTGATCGTGCAAAAATGACGTGCTCCTGAACAAATTACCATTGTTTAGTGACTTACTCCTCAATTTTTGTCTTAAAAAACAAGAGATTATTTGCGGTGTAAGGCCTCCTGGGTTGCGGGTTTTTCGTGTTAGACTGCCCTGAAGAGTAGATAAAGAGGGCAGGTTTCTGGTGATTTCGTCCAAACAGGTAAGGTTTTTCAGTTCATACTCCAGTGTCAGGGAGCCGACAACATCTTTTTTCATCGTTTTTATGGCGAGGAGACGGTTGACAGTGTCTCCTTGAAATGGTAATTACTCCGCATCTGTAGTATGGAGGGATGGCCGAGTGGTTTAAGGCGGCGGTCTTGAAAACCGTTGAACGAAAGTTCCGTGGGTTCGAATCCTACTCCCTCCGCCATATCGCAAGAGTAGTATATTACAGTATTCTTTTTTCGGAGAGATGACCGAGTCGGTCGATGGTGCTCGCCTGCTAAGCGAGTGTGGGGGTTATACTCCACCGAGGGTTCGAATCCCTCTCTCTCCGCCAGTTTTTTTAAAGCCGGTTGAGCACAATCGGCTTTTTTTGACTGTGATGCTCTTTCTAGCATATCCACCTCGAGTCCACAACAGCAAAAACAACTTATCCGGGTAACGGCGGTGGACTCCAAAAACTGGACACTGTGGTAAGCTATGAGTCAGACCAAATATTCAGGAGGAGTTGACAAGGGGCAAAAAACGCACAATACACAGTTCAAGGTAACGGGTACTCTCAGTTCACCCATTTTCCGGCGATCACGACAGGACACTAGAGGGGCTATAGCTGCCAATCGTGCTTGTCCAGATATGGGCAGCCTGAGAGCAGGTACACGTTTGAGGCAGGATCTGTTTTTATCTGTTTCTTTTCAGATCAGACAACATGTTCAGGAGAAATCCGGGGTAGAAGCGATACACTCAGAGAAATCGCGCTATATCATAACCCTGGGAATTTGCCTGTACCGGATTTTAGCCATAGATTTGTCTGACGAAGCCTTTTTCCATAACTGATCTGGAGAAAGCAACACACAATATCGTTATAAGTATGGGCAAGACCTGGAGAGTCAAACGATTCCAGGCAGTACCAACCAACCAGTACACATCATCATGATGAAAGACGACAATTGTAAAATACCCCAGAATCATAAAAACAGGCAAAAGCAGAGTAGCCTTATCTTCTGCTTGCCAGATTAACAGGCCCCATGTCACAAGGGCACCCCATAAAACGATTGACCATTGCTTTGCATCAAGCCACATGGCGACAATTTTCCTCGCGGCTCCTGGAATTCTGTCCCAGGCATGATGTAAACTTTCAGCGGTTATAATCAGGCCTTGCGCCGCATGGGAATGCAAATCTAAAACCAGCCTTGACCAATAAAACCAAGGGGAATAACCAATTACAAAAACAACGGAAAAAATCGCAAGGGCGGGCAGGCGATGGTTTTCTTTTTGCATAATCAACCAGAAAGTCATCAGGACTATACAGAGCATAGCATCATTTTTAGTATACGCGGCTGCCAGGGCCAATAAAGCAGCAACCACCAGTAAACTCATGCTTTTCTGCCTTTTCCATCGTAAAAGCACCCCAAAGCTAGAGAGCAAAAGAAACCAGAGTGGAGCCTCGGCATAACTCCATGAAACTACAACTGGCGCCATCGGTACAGAAGCAAAAAGTGCCGCTCCTGTCCATGCCAGGTACTTTTTCCCTGTCTCCTGCTGAATGACAAGACCCATTTCCCACAAACAAAGAACAAAAAAAACACTTCCCCAGCCTCTGCTCCACATCTCTTCCCAGCCACCGGAACAAAAGCCGCTAAAGGCCCATATAGAGGGCCAAAGCAGAGGATAATCTTTATGGCCAAAAAGAGTCACATCAGACAGTGGACCCGAGCCAAGGGCCAACACCTTTGCTTTAGCACCCCATATTGCCCAGGCATCCCAGTCATCCGGAACAACAATGACAGACATTAATAAAGTCCACAGAACGCTGATGCCTATGAGCAAGACACATGAAAACAGCAACAGGTTACTTCGTGAAAAAACAAGATGAGATGCCATATTTTTTTTATTGGCAATATGTTGCCTGAGAAAATTGAAAGCAGTTCGCCAATAATAAAAAAGCGCTAACAGCCAACCAGCTGCGCCGCTAAAGCCTGAAATATAAAAAGCTGGTATGGCAGAACCACCTGCCGCTCTGGTTCCTGTCACGACAACAGTGACTATCAAAGAGGCCAGACCAAAAAATTCAGGAATAGTCAGCATGGTATTTCTGAATATAACTTTTAGCCCGGCAACAATTCCTGACACAAGAAAAATTGAAAGCAGCCAGCCTCCAATGCCAGGTTGAGAATGAACAATGTTCTCGCTTACTGTTTCCTCTTGATATTTCATGGTATATGAGGCATCATCACTCAATATATAGGAAGTCTCTCTGTGTTTTGCCGGCAGTCTGGGCAACAAAAGGTAGCCCGCATAGGAAAGCTGGTTAAAGTTACCTTTTTGTTGATATATGACAGTATCAGGCCAGTTCTGAATAATTTCAGGAAGTACTTCCAATAGTTTCTGGGAGAGTCCAGCCTTTTTCCATATTACAGTTCTCTGTACCTGAGCATCTTTTCCAAGGTACTCCGCTCGTTCTCGTCCCCACCATAATTTATACATCCCTGCAAAAGCAACACAACTGATCCCGATCCACAACAGAAGAAAACTGATCGCCAACCTCTTCCAATTCTGATTACTCATTATCTTCAGATTCAATTTTATCCTCATCACAGTCAAGATGTGACAGGGCTTCTTTTCTGGTCAATTCTGAAATATTCTGTTCTATTTTTTCAATGGCCGAGAGCAGTTTAAAAATAATCAAAAACACCATTAAAAAACCTATCATGACCACAGCGTTGAAATTATCCTCCATACCTATCAGTCTGGCAAAGTAAAGAGTTGAGTTAGGATAGACAGCGATTGTACCCATTCCTCCCCACACCACCAGCCTTACAGAAAATTTCAGGGCAGTTTGGCCGGATTCTCTATTAAAAAATCCTTTGGCTCCCTGAAAAAGCATTATTGAGGAAATTGCAATAACCGCTATTTGATATAGTTGAATTTTGACCATATTATTCACTTGCTGCTCAAGGTTTCATCCTACCTTAGGTTGTTGAAAAAAACTCACTAACAGAAGAACAGGTGAAAGAGCAAGAATTGGGTAAGAAGAGCGAACGTCGTCTTATCAGTAAAACGTCGTCTATCCCGCCGGATACTGTCGTATCCCGGAAAAAAGAAAGTCAGGGCCAACTTGTCTCACCGATGTTTCTACAAAGCTCAGCCCTGCCTCTTTGTTTTCTATGCTGTAATCACGGACAACGCTTACCCCTTTATCGCCAATAACAAAAGGAGCATAGTAGAGTAAAATCTGGTCGTAAAGAACCTCCCGGAGAAAGGTGCCATGTATCCTTGCTCCTCCTTCAACCAACACCGAAGTTACTCCTTTGTCGCCCAGATCTTTCAACACGGCACTCATCTCCACCCCGGCTTCTTTGCCGGCTTTTATGCGACAAATTATGGCTCCCGCCTTTTCCAGCTGTTCTTGTCTTATCAGGGACGCATCCTGTGAACAATATATCCAGGTTGCAGCACCTGATACCTGGGACAACATTTTTGCCTGCAGGGGAAGACGAAGCGAGGTGTCAATAACGACGCGAACAGGGTCTTTTCCTTTTCGGTTTTCTGGCAGACGAGTTGTGAGACCTGGATCATCAATCAGCGCAGTACCTGCACCAATGAGTATGGCGTCAACCTGATCCCTTATGGTGTGGACATGTACGTGTGATTCCTTGCCGGTTATCTCGCCGCCGGCATCATGTTTATAGGCGATTTTCCCATCAAGACTCAAACCAGCCTTCATAATAACCCAGGGCAGTCCAGTGGTTATATGTTTTATAAAGGGATAATTTATTGCCCGGCACTCTTGTTCCCGTATCCCGGTGACAACTTCAATGCCATGAGTTCGAAGGCAGTTAATGCCACTTCCGGAAACGTGAGGATTGGGATCAGTCATTCCCACCACAACCCTGGCGATACCGCTTTCTATAATTGCTTCGGTACAAGGAGGAGTACGACCAGTATGATTACATGGTTCCAGGGTGACATAGATGGTCCCCCCCTCAGGGGAATCAGTGACATTTGCCAGAGCAACTCTTTCTGCATGAGGTTGTCCTGCTCTCTCGTGGAAACCTTTGCCAATAACCGTACCGTTTTTAACGATAACTGCACCCACTGCAGGATTTGGTGAAGTCCTCCCTGCAGCCTTCTTTGCTTCAGCTAAAGCCAGCTGCATATATCCATGATCGGACATAACAGAAAAAGTTACTCCTCATTGGGTTTGTTAAGAAAGACTTTCAACTCGTCCATAAACTCGTTAACATCTTTAAACTGGCGATAGACAGAGGCAAAACGTACGTATGCCACTTCATCAAGGCCTGGCAAGGCTTCCATTACCCACTCTCCGATCTGACTTGTGGGGATTTCCTTGCCGCCGGCATCCTGAAGCCGCAACTCAATGTCATCAACAAAAGAGTCTATTTCAGCAAGGCTGACCGGGAGTTTTTCACAGGCTTTTTCCAGCCCGTGTATTATTTTCCCTCTGTCCCAGGGTTCACGCCGTCCATCTTTTTTAATCAGCATGGGCAGCATTAACTCAATGCGCTCATAAGTTGTAAAACGCTGTTCACAGGAGAGGCAGGCTCGCCGTCTACGAATAATTGTCTTGTCTTTGTTGACTCGCGAATCAATTACCCTGTTTTCCAAATGACTGCAATACGGGCACTTCATACATAACCTCAGGCAAGAGCCGCCAGAAACCAATCACGGGGCCTGTACTTTAAGTGTTATTCTCTACTTCTGACGTGTAACTGGTCATGGGTGCAACAGAATTGGGCAGGGACCCTTTTCCGCTCTCCAGGAGTATGCGGGAAAGAGTGATCGGGCAATGATGAAGTGCCTGTGATCAGTTACTATGGAGGCGTTCACCTTGAATCGAATTTATCAATTCTTTGCTGGTGCCGTCCACCCTTGAAATCCGTCTCCAGCCAGGTGCGGACAATATCTTTTGCCAGCTCAAGGCCAACAACACGCTCTCCCAGACATAATATATTGGCATCATTGTGTTCCCTGCTCATCCTCGCTGAAAAGGATTCTGTACAAAGAGCAGCCCTGATCCCCTGAAATCGATTTGCTGCCATGGACATGCCAATGCCCGTTCCGCAGATCAGTATACCGCGCTCACTTGAAGCAGCGAGCACATGTGCGCAAACCCTTGTGGCAAAGTCTGGATAATCAACAGATTCCTCTGAATCACAGCCTGCATTAAATACTTCATGTCCAAGCAGTTCAAGCAGCTTGCCTATTTCCTGCTTCAGCTTTATGCCGCCATGATCCGAACCAATTGAAATTTTCAAAAAATAACCTCTGGTATTGCTGAGTAAACATGTTGGGTAATACTCGCTGTGAACGTATCAATTTGATTTCATATACCTTAAAACCTACCTACTCACAGGTCGTATAACCTCTTTGTTTTACAAGATTTACGGTAACTGCTCTCAGGCTGCCCCTATTTGGACAAGCACGATTGGCAGCTATAGCCCCTCTATGCGGCGGGTCGTGATCGTTCAAAGAGGGGTGAGATGTGAGGAGTTACGATTTACGTATGTAATTGCTTTCAGATACCCCATATTTGGGTAAGTGGACTGACAAACAGGTTCCATATGAAGACAATCGTGAACATCCGAAAATGGATGAGCTGGGAACAGTTACCATTTTTTCATGACAATGACACCATTTGTTCCGCCAAAACCAAAGGAATTTGAAAGTGCAATCTCAGGACTCGTCTCTCTGGCCGTCAATGGAACATAATCAAGATCACACTCTGAAGAGGGCGAAAACAGATTCATGGTCGGTGGAATTATTCCAGTATGAAGAGTAAGGGCTGTAAAAGCTGCTTCAATACCACCTGCGGCTCCCAACATATGGCCAGTCATGGATTTGGTGGAACTGACAGCCAGTTTTCTGGCGTATTCCTGAAAAACAGTTTTTATCGCGACCGTCTCACACCTGTCATTGAGCGGAGTCGAGGTGCCATGTGCGTTAATATAATCTACCTGTTCAGGAGCAATGCCTGCATCACGCATCGCAGCCGCCATGCAGCGGGCAGCACCTTCGCCATCCTCAGGTGGGGCGGCAATATGATAGGCATCACTTGTCTGGCCGTAACCTATTATTTCGGCATAGATTCTGGCACCTCTTTTTTTTGCCTGTTCACCCTCCTCAAGCACCAGCATACCGGATCCTTCTGAGATAATAAAACCGTCCCGTTCCTTATCAAATGGCCTGGAAGCATGTTCAGGGTCATCATTTCTGGTGGACAATGCCTTCATGGAGCTGAACCCGCCGATCGCCAGAGGACAGATTACTGATTCAGTGCCACCGGTAATGGCAATATCGCAATCACCATAGGCTATGTGCCGAAAGGCCTCCCCCACAGCATGCGTGCCAGCTGCGCAGGCTGTAGTTTGTGTCAGGTTTGGTCCTTTACTGCCCAAATCCATGGAGATATGCCCGGAAGGCATGTTGGGAATAACGCGAGGGATAAAAAAGGGCGTTATCTTACGGGCTCCTCTTTTTATCAGCACCTGATTATATTCTTCAATAGTGGGCAGGCCCCCCATGCCGCAGCCAGTAATGACACCAATTCTCTCACAATTTTCATCTGTAATGGACAGGCCGCTGTCCTTCCAGGCCATTCGCGCTGCCACTATTGCATACTGGACAAATAAATCCAGATTTTTGGCCTGTTTTTTTTCAAACCAGTTTTCAGACTCAAAATCTTTTACTTCAGCGGCTATCCGAGAGGCCTGGTCGCTGGCATCAAAACGGGTAACCGGGCCGATGCCGCTTTTTCCACACACCAAGTTGCCCCAGGTCTTCTCAGTCCCGGTGCCCAGAGGTGTAACCATCCCTATTCCAGTAACAACGACCTGTCTCTTCACAAACATCCTTTAGTGTAACTACTCACAGGGGCAGGTACCCCTTAGTTATTGCTGAATATTGGCGACATAATCTATGGCATTTTGAACAGTCACGATCTTTTCTGCCTCTTCATCCGGTATTTCAACATCAAATTCCTCTTCCATGGCCATGATCAGTTCAACCAGGTCAAGGGAATCGGCGCCAAGATCATCAACAAATGAAGCCCCGGGTACAATTTTCTCTTTATCTACACTGAGTTGCTCGACTATTATATCTATCATCTTTGCTTCGACAGCCATTTTATTCTCCTGCATTTTCATTATTTATTGTTTTTCTGGCGTAACTACTCGTAGGGCATATAATTCCCTTATTTCACTTGATTTTAAGCATGCAGCTGCTTTCAGGTTGCCCGAAGATGGGCGGCCTGGGAGCAGATACTTTCTGGCATTGTTTACTAATTACTCATATACATTCCACCATTGACATGCAGGGTTTGCCCTGTAAGGTAACTGCTGTCATCGGTTGTCAGAAAGGCAACGGCAGCAGCCACATCCTCGGGTGTGCCCAGTCGTTTTAGTGGAATCTGTCGCAGTATCTCCTGCTGAATATCTTCTGCTAATGAGTCGGTCATATCCGTGATAATATATCCGGGAGCCACGCAGTTTACGGTGATATTTCGTCCGGCAAGTTCTCTGGCCATGGATTTGGTCAATCCAGCCAGCCCCGCTTTTGCAGCCCCATAATTTACCTGGCCACCATTACCCAGGAAACCAATAACCGAACCAATATTAACGATACGGCCCCAGCGTTTTTTCATCATTGACTTCATCACTGCCTTACTGCATAAAAAGGCTCCCTTGAGATTGGTATTGAATACAGCATCCCAATCCGACTCTTTCATGCGTGCCATCAAGGCGTCACGGGTTATGCCGGCATTGTTAACCAAAATAGTAATGCTTTCATGCTCGTCAATGATTTTTTTTACGGCTTTCTGGACTCCTTCACTGTCTGCGACGTCAAACTGGGCCAAAAAACCTGTACCGCCCACTGCCTCCACCTGTGCCAGCGTTTCTTCAGCAGCTGACGGATTGGCAACAAAGTTAATACCAATTGTGACACCCTTTCTGGCAAGTCTAAGGCAGACGGCTCTGCCTATTCCTCTGCTTCCTCCTGTTACCAAAGCAACTTTTTTCTCAATTGCCACGCTTCACCTCCTGGATCTCTTTGATAAGCGCAGGTATCACCTCATACAGGTCGCCAACAACTCCAAAGGTGCACAAATCAAATATCGGCGCATTTTTATCGCGATTAATAGCAATTATTGTATCTGCAGACTGCATGCCAACAGCATGTTGCACAGCTCCTGATATCCCGCAGGCGACATACACCTTTGGGCCAACGGTCTTTCCTGTCTGCCCAACCTGGTGATGATATGGTATCCAGCCGGCGTCAACTGCTGCGCGGCTTGCGGCAACAGCGGCGCCCAGCTCATCAGCTAACTCTCGTATCAGTTCAAAACCCTTTTCTGATTCAAGCCCTCGACCACCGGCAACCAGTATTTCTGCCTCCTGAATATTAACAAAATCCTCATCACTTGTCACAGTGTCAAGGACCTCGATTTTCGAAACCAGCACTTCTGCAGCAACAGTTATTTCTTCAACTTCTCCCTGTCGACTTTCATCAGGTATAGAGGCCGGCATGACATGTGGACGCACCGTCGCCATCTGCGGCCTTGTCTCAGGACATTCAATGGTTGCCATGATATTGCCGCCAAAAGCGGGCCTGGTCTGGAGAAGCATTCCGTCACTTTCCCGTATTCCAAGCCGGGTACAATCAGCTGTCAAACCAGCACCAACAGCGGTTGCCACAAAAGGAATGACCGAACGTCCAATAGCAGTGGCCCCAGCCAGAACAATCTCTGGCTTTTTACTCCTGATTGCCTCTTCAAGGACAGCAGCAAAAACATCCTCTCGAAAGTCGCGCAATTCTTTACCTTCTACCAGATAAACCACATCAGCTCCGGCAGCAATCAGAGACGAACAGTGCCTCCTGACATCGTCGCCCAGCATGATAACACTTAATCTGGTACACCTTGCGTCGGCAAGTTTTCGCCCGATCCCCAGGAGCTCAAAGGTAACGGGCGCGATGACCCCATGGCGAAATTCACCAAAAACCATCACTCCCGACCAGGCGGTCAAGTCTTTCGCGCGTTCTTTTTTGACTACTGTAATGGACAGTGCCTCTACAGGGCATGTCTCTATACAGGAACCACACAGAGTACAGCTTTCGTTGACAACAGCACAGTCGTTTTCAATATTGATTGCCCCAAAAGGGCAGCTTGACTCACAAACCCCACATACTACGCATTTATCACAATCAATTGTCAGCATTGGATTATATCATTTTCTCAGGCACAGATACTCTTGGGCCGAGGATAGAGGAATGTTATAAATGGGCCTTGAGTTGTTCGACCAGGTCATGCACCTGTTCAGCAACTGTTCCGGAAAATATCTGGCGGTCACCTCTTGCCTCTGGTGAAAAAACCCGGGCAACCTTGGTCGGGGAACCTGCCAGCCCAAGTCTGTGAGGTTCTGCGCCAATATCATCTGCAGTGACCACAGGTATATTAATCTTTTTGGCCTTCATCTTTCCCTTCAGCGACGCCACTCTTGGTTCATTTATATCTTTTACCACAGTAATTAAGGCGGGAAGCGGTACTTTCACCACGTCAAACCCGTCATCCATCATGCGTTCTACAATGATGTAGCCACTCTTCACTTCACGGGTTTTCTGCACACAGGTTACAAAAGGCATATTCAGTCGGCAGGCAATACCAGGCCCGACCTGAGCGGTGTCACCATCAATGGCCTGTTTACCACACAAGACAAGGTCAACATCTCCGATGGTAGTCATTGCCTTTGCCAGAGTATACGAGGTTGCCCACGTGTCTGAACCGGCAAAAGCGCGATCTGAAACAAGAAGCGCTTCATCAGCTCCGCAGGCAATGGCTTCGCGCAGAACCTGCTGCGCCTGTGGCGGTCCCATTGACACGACGACCACCTTGCCGCCCGAATGTTCCTTTATTCTAACCGCCTCCTCCAGGGCATGACGATCATATGGATTCATTATGGATTCGACCCCTTCCCTCGTCAATGTGTTGGTTTGGGGATCAAGCCGCACATCTTTTGCATCAGGAACCTGTTTGACACAAACTACAATATTCATGCCTGACCGCCTATGCTGAATATTCCTTGTTGAGTTCCTGGCCGATTACGTTTCGCTGAATCTGGTTTGTTCCTTCATATATCTGCAAAATTTTGGCGTCACGCATCATTTTTTCCACCGGATACTCCTTCATATACCCATAGCCACCCATCACCTGCACCGCATCAGTGGTTACTTTCATGGCCATATCTGTCGCAAAGACCTTGCACATGGAAGATGCCTTGGACATATCCTTTGGATTATTGTCAATATGGCGTGCTGCGGCATATACCAGCGCTCGTCCTGCTTCAACCTGAATAGCCATATCAGCCAGCATATGCTGTATGGCCTGAAAGGCAATAATGGGTTTTCCGAATTGAACGCGCTGCTTGGAATACATTGCGGCCTCATCCAGGGCAGCCTGTGCCAGACCAATCCCAAGCGAGGCAATGCCAGGCCTTGAGATATCCAGCGTTTTCATCACGGTGATGAAGCCGGTTCCCCTTCTTCCGACCAGGCGTTCTTTGGGGATACGGCAATCCTTCATAATCAGTTCTCTCGTGGAGGAAGCACGAATACCCATCTTGTCTTCTTTTTTACCGTAAGAAAAACCTGGATCACCATCTTCCACAACAAAAATTGAGGCACCTCTGGCCCCTTTCTGCGGATCTGTCAGGGCTACGATAGTATATATCTGGGACTCACCTCCGTTGGTAATCCACTGCTTGGTTCCGTTAAGCACCCATTCGTCACCTTCAAGCACGGCTGTTGTCTGTATCCCGGAGGCATCACTGCCGGCATTGGCTTCAGTCAGCCCGAAGGCAGACCATTTTTCACCTGTGGCAATAACCGGCAAATATTTTTGCTTGAGTTCTTCGCTCCCGGCAATAATTACCGGAAATATTCCCAAAGCACTTGCCGCATAACTGGTTGCAACCCCAATACACCCTCTCGCCAGCTGCTCCATGGCCAGGACTATATCAAAGCAGGTGCCTCCGAACCCACCATATTCCTCTGGAATAAAAATCGAGAACAGATCAGCCTTTGCCATATCTTCAAGGATACTCCTGGGAAATTCGTTTTTTTCATCCAGTTCGGCACGAACAGGAATAATTTTTTCGTCGGTTATCTCTCTGGCAGTTTCAACTATCATCTGCTGTTCTTCGGTTAACAGATATTCCACAAATGTCTCCTTTACATGTACCTACTCACAGGGCATGTACTACCCTGATTTCATTTGTTTTACATATTTTACCAGCGGATGAGCATGGCTCCCCAGGTAAGGCCTGCCCCAAAAGTACAGAGCAACACCACATCATGTTTCTTCATACACCCTTGCTGATTCGCTTCATCCAGGGCAATAGGAATACTGGCGGCGGAGGTGTTGCCGTATTTATCAACATTGACAAAAAGATTCTCATCAGGGATCTTCAACCGTTCCTGCAATTTTCTCAAAATACGAATATTGGCCTGATGAGGGATCACCAGGTCAACTTCATCAATGGTCAGCGAATGCTGGTCAAGCACTTCCACAACAACACTGTGCATCGCCCGGACAGCATGTTTGAAGATATCGCTGCCGTTCATGCGTATAAGCGCTCCTTTCCAGTTTTCTGTTCTTAAACTGACGTTCTGGCTTTCAGGTCCGTCCATATGGAGGAGCTTCCACAAGGTCCCGTCTGAATGCAGTTTGCTGCCAAATATCCCTCTGCCGTTCTCTGTTCCTGTGAGGACCGCCGCTCCTGCCCCATCACCAAATAACACACAGGTATTTCTGTCTTTCCAGTCCACCCTGGTTGAAAGCGTTTCAGAACCAATTACCAGGGCCTTCATGTGAGGTTGACACTGAATATATTTTGAGGCAAGATCAAGCCCGTACGTGAACCCTGTGCAGGCTGCATTGATGTCATAGGCAAAGCACTTGGTCGCGCCAAGCTCGGCCTGTACAAAACAGGCGGTTGACGGCATGATTTTGTGTGGTGAAAGAGTGGCAACTATAATGAGATCGAGTTCAGAGGCATCTACTCCTGCACTTGCCAGCGCCTTTTTTCCTGCTCCTGCCGCCAGCAGATAATTATACTCGTTTTCCCCTGATATTCTGCGAGTTTTGATGCCTGTTCTAGCTGATATCCATTCATCCGAGGTATCTACCATCCGTTCAAGCTCTTCATTTGTCAACACTTTTTCAGGAAGGCAGGATCCTGTCCCCAGTATAACTGCTTTACTCATTATATTTTGCCTGGTTAAGCTACGGGCACATCAAGCGCATCAATGATTACGTCATTGATCCTGTTGCGTACCATATCTGATGCGACCTGAATTGCATTGCGGATAGCAGTGGAATTTGAAGAGCCATGACAGATAATGCCGACCCCGTTTATGCCGAGCAAGGGGGCACCACCATACTCGGCATAATCCACCTTTTTTCTGACCCCGGAAAAAGCTTTGCGGACAAGGAGGTATCCCAGCTTTGCCCGCCAGGATTTCATTATCTCTCTTTTCAGCATAAGCATGGCTGCCTCGGCCAGACCTTCACTGATTTTCAACGAAATATTACCAACAAAGCCATCACATACTACCACATCGACATCACCTTTATATACATCTCTCCCCTCAACGTTACCAATGAAGTTCAAAGAGCTTTTCTGCAGGAGTTCATGCGTTTCTTTTACCAGGGAATTTCCCTTTCCTGTCTCTTCACCTATACTCAACAGCCCGACCCGGGCATCCTTTCTTGCAAGTAGCAACCTGGAACAGGAAGCTGCCATGATTGCAAACTGACAAAGATGCTGTGGGCGGCAATTTACATTGGCACCGATATCCATCATCATTACCGGCTCTTTCAAGGTTGGAAAAAAACTTGCTATTCCAGGCCGTAAAATCCCTGGAAGTCGACCAAGTTTACGAACTCCGGCAGCCAGGGTCGCGCCCGAGTTGCCGGCAGAAACAACGGCGTCGGCCTCTTCATTTTTCACCAGATCAAATCCCACCATAACAGAAGATCTTTTTTTCCTGCGCACCGCGTCAACCGGAGATTCTTCCATGCCAATAATGTCGGGGGCATGCTGGATGGACAATTGATTGTAAATATATGTATTTTTCCTTGCTATCGCAGCGACAGACTGGTGAAGGTACTCCTCCGGACCGACGAGAATTACTTCTATATCAGCACGTTGTTCAATAGCTGCCATGGCACCACGAATCAGCTTCTCAGGGCCGTGATCGCCCCCCATGGCATCAAGAGCTATGCGCACAATGACAGCCTAGTCCAGCTCGTCGCCAAGCTGAACAATTGATTTTCCTTTATACATACCGCATCCACCACACAGTTGATGCAGCATTTTGGGTTCACCACATTCAGGACATCTGCTGACATTTGGTTTTTTTAATGCATCATGAGCGCGACGTTGTCGCGTTCGGGAACGCGAATGCCTTCTTTTTGGTAATGCCATATGTTTTCTCCTGTATAAAAATATGCCAGTACTTATTTTTTCAATTTTGACAACACGGCAAATGGTGATTCAAGCTCTGTTTCCGGGCAAAAGCAGTCTTCTTTGTTTTTGTTTTTACCGCATTGGCTGCATAAACCTTTACAGTTCGCAGTACAAATTCTCTTATGAGGAAGTGAAAGTTCTATTTGTTGCTGTAATATGTCATGTACATCAATTTCAGGTGATTCCAGGAAAATGGTGTCCAGTTCACGGGGGCCACACTCAATCTCCCGAACATTGCGGTCATTACCCGCCAACACTTCAAAAAAAAGGTGAAAATCTGCTTGTATATGACAAGCAAAAGTGTCCAGACACCTGTCACACACGACAAGGGGTTTCACCTTCAGCTCCCCTTTTAGTTCCGCTTTATTGCCGCTTTTTTTCTGCAGGATACAAGCAGCATGAAATCCATCTCCCAGGGAAGCGTAACTGGCATGTCGATTCTCTGTAATTTCAAATAGTTCGTATTGATTTCCACAGGGTGAAATCTCGTTGAATCGGACTAGCACGATACAGCCCCCAGTGCAAGATAAAAAAGAATTGCGTAAAAATATATATCTTACACAAAAAAAAAAGAGAAAGCCAGTGAAAATATGACCAAAGTATATAACCATTTAATAAAAATAGAGATATTCATACAATGATTTGTAAGTCAATAAGAGGGTGCGGGAAAGGGTGACCGTACAAAGAAAAGAGGTACATGCCCTGCGGGCAGTTATGTTACAATACAACAAGGGAAGAAGCCTGAAGCAGCCAGTAACGGGGTCTGTGTTTCCCCGTGATTCTCTGTTTCTGACGTGTAACTGGTCACGGGTGCAACAAAGTGGACAAGCACCATGTCCCGCAGGTAAGCAGGCGAAGTGAGACGTTCGTGTACAGGAGTAGGCGGGCAATGGTGATCAGGCAAGGATGAAGTGCCCGTGATCTGGTACCTCGGTTCAGCCGCGCCGGATTAGTGTTCAAAGTGAAAATTGACTTCAAATTCGTCGTGTTGACGAAGCGTTTTTCGATTTTGAAAGTAATAGTCACGTAGAGCGACATAGGGATCAAAGCTCAATTTTTTTACATCTTCTATTTTATCCAGGTTCAGAGAGACATTATTGATCATTTCAACTGACTGGATGGACGCCACGACCCAGTAATCATCAATCAGGGTATAAGGAGACAAGACACTGAAACCGATCAGATCTCCTGAAAAATCGCGCATGGTCGAAGGACCAAGGATGGGCACCACAAAATATGATCCATCGCCTATGCCCCATTCTCCCAGCGTTTCACCAAAAGTCGCCTCAATGGGAGGAACATGAAATTCTCTGGTAGCCGGGTCACCAAAACCAAAAACACCGCAAACAGTATTGATAAAAAAACGGGAAAAAACCCAGGCAGACTCTTCAAACCGCCCTTGTAACAGACAATTTACAAACCTGACAGGCTCCCCGATATTTCTGAAAAAATTCGAAACAGCTCCACGCGCATCCTGTGGCATAATTTTGCTGTAACCTGTTGCAACTGGTTTCAGTACATGCTCGTAGGCCTCGCTGTTAAATGTGAAGATTGCCCTGTTATACTGTTCAAGTACATCAGGGCAGGATTCTTCAACGTATTCATCCATATAAAAATCATCATCCAGAAAATCGAGTTCATCAGCTGAATAAACTGGAGTCGTTACGCTGAAAATAACGATAATCAAGATAAAAAAACTTGGATATCGCACAATGCGCATGGCCCTATTTTACCTGACCAAAAGCAAACTTTGAAATAAGAGATTCAATATCAACGGATGATTCGGTATCAAGCACCACTTCACCGGCTTTATAGGATTCCTCGTCTCCACCCAAAGTCACCTGCAGGTATTTCTCGCCAAGAATCCCCTGTGATTTTACCGAAACTATAGAGTCAATCGGTACCTTGATACTCTTATCCAACTGCATGGTGACAACAGCCAGTCCGTCTTTATTTAAGCGTGTTTTTTTTACCAGACCAACTGATACGCCTGATATCTGTATCTCAGAGCCAGGTTTAACCCCTGATATATTTTGAAATTCAGCATCCAGTATATAGGTTTTCGAACCGGAAAAAAGTGACACTTCTCCAAGTTGAAGTGCCAGCCAGCCGAAAGCGGCAAAGCCTATCACCAAAAAAATACCGACTGTTATCTCAACACCTGTATGACGCATAACAAAATTCTCTTCTCTATTTTTTTATTACTGAACAGCCATACCGACAGTTTTTTCAGCAAACTCACGAATGAAAGATTGTTTTGAACAGGCAATCTCCTCAACCGTGTCAAAAACTTCCAGCTGCCCTTTATTCAGGACAATTATCTGATCAGCCAGGGCAAAAACATCAGGAATATCATGACTTACGATTACAGCTGTATAGCCCAGCTCCTGCTGAATTCTTGTAAATAAATCATATATTTCCCGTGTCATAACCGGGTCAAGCCCGGTTGTGGGTTCGTCGTAGAGCACGATTTCAGGCTCGAGCTGCAGTGCCCTGGCAAGGCCCACACGTTTTTTCATCCCTCCGCTCAATTGAGCCGGGTACTTCTGGTCATGCCCAGTCAGCTCCAGCTGCTCCAGGGTGACATCAATCCTGGCCTTTATTTCATTGTCAGTTAACCGGGTTCGCTCCCGGAGAGGCAAGGCAATATTTTCATAGACATTCATTGAATCAAACAATGCCGCCCCCTGAAACAAAACCCCAAATTTCATGCGCAAGGCTTGCAGTGACTTGTACCCAATCTTTGTTATATCTTTTTCTCCAACTATAACAGTTCCTTCATCCGGCTGCAAAAGACCGAGAATCAATTTTAAAATAACACTTTTTCCCTGCCCGCTCCCACCGGCAATGACAGTTGTCCTGCCAGCAGGAAGAGAAAAACTAACTCTATCCAGTACTACATGCGGTCGATCTGAGGTGCCAAATCTTTTCGTCACATCAACAAACTGCACGGCATAATCGTTTATTTTTTTCTTCATCAGTAATTACTCACAGGGCATGTACCACCTTGGTTTCATGTGCTTTACATCTGTAACTGCTTTCATTATTGGCGTTCCCTCACAACAGGATCGCGGTGAGCAGATAGTCAAAAATCAAGACGGAAATTGAAGAGACAACCACAGCTTGGGTCGTCACCTTACTCACACTCTCAGCCCCAAAGCCAACTCCCCGAATCTGATGGACAAAATATCCGCGCCCGGTACAGATCCAAACCACTGTCAAGCCAAAGACAAAGGATTTAATGATACCCAGCCGTATGTCATGATTCGTAACACTTTGTTCCATGCCGGCAAAAAAAGCACCGGCATTAACCCCCATAAGTTTTACTCCTGCGAGGTATCCACCAAAGATACCAACAACATCAAAAAAAACCGTCAAGAGCGGAACAGCTACAATCGTAGCCAGCAGCTTCGGGGTAATCAGGTAACGAAAAGGGTCGATGGCCATACATTCCAGTGCGTCTATCTGTTCCGATATCCGCATAATACCGATCTCTGCACACATAGCGGAACCGGCTCTGCCTGTTACCATGAGTGCGGTAAGCACGGGCCCCAGCTCCATAATAAGAGACAGCGATACGGCTGAACCAAGCATTCCCTCAGCCCCAAACTTGCTTAAGGAATAATATCCCTGAAGGCCAAGAACCATACCGGTGGAAAGGGCTGTGAAAAAAATAACTGTCAGGGAGCCAGCTCCGACAAACCGTACCTGCCGCAACAGCTCTCTGCCCCTGAAAGGACGCTTACCCATGCCAAGGCAAGAGTAGAAGAGAAAAATTCCCATTCTGCCCAGGTCTGAAAGGACATAAAGCACCCGGTTTCCAAGAAGACCAAAATAAGTGGTTACAGCTGCGCGTGAAGATGGAGAATAGTTTTTCATAAACAAGACTCTACCATAACTGCTAAATAATTATAAAGGAAATAACGCCTACACCCATCCCGTTTCCATACATCTTACAGCATACTGTCAACTGTACGAATAATTTCCCTGGCGTCAGCACTCTTGACAATAATCGCATCCGCACCAGCTTCAAGGCATTGATCCTTGAGCTGTTCATCATTTTCTGCGGTAAACATAACAATTTTTATGGCGTTACTGTTGTGCTTTGTCCGGATTGTTCTGCAGACATCCAGCCCGGAGATCCCAGGGAGAAGATAATCAACTATTGCAGCGGCCGGCTTTTCTTTATCAATGAGCAAAACACCTTCCTCTCCATTATCAGCCGTAAAAGGGTGATAGCCTGCTTTGTGAAATAACCTGCTGAACAGGCGAACAATGACAGGATTATCATCTATAATAACAAGTTTTTTCCTGGTTTCTTCTGCTCCCTCAGCATATGTTCCCCCTTTTGCGGTCTTGAAGACATAGAGAATATCCCCTTCCTGAACACGTCTGTCCGTGTCTGGTTCCAGGTAATCTGTTTCCTGGCTCCGAATACCTATTATCTCCATGGAAGCGGAAGTTGTTATTTCCCTGAGCGTTTTACCAAGCAGTGGAGATTCCGGGCCAACCGGCACCCATTTTGGACTGGAAACCAGTTTTTCAGGAGAAGATATGGCTATCTCCTGCTGCATTCCTGTAGCCGCAAGCAACTGATGAGCAATGCGTCGGCCAGCTGAATCAAAAGGAGATATAATGGAGTCTGCACCGGCACGCAGTATTTTCTTTTCTGTATGCCTGTCCTCGGATCGAGCTATAATATGGAGCGTTGGGTTTAACTCCCTGGCGGTTAACACGATAAAAAGGTTGAGCGGATCAGAACCAGCCAGCGCCAGGAGGCCACAAGCCTCTTTAACCCCGGCATTCAGCAGCATACTCTCTCTGGTGGCATCGCCTTCCAGGTAGAGTATTCCCTGTTCCAGACACTTCTCCTTTCCGCTGCCAGATGAGTCAATTACCACAAAGTCCACTCCGGCCTCCTGAAGGTTCTGCCCCGCCACTTCACCGACCCTTCCAAATCCACAGATGATATAATGTTTTCTCAGGCGATCGATTTTTTTCTTCATCTTTTTCTCCAGCACATTGCCGCTCCACAGTTTCTCCAGCATTGACTCAACCAGAGAGTGACCAGCAAAGCCAAGTACAACAAAACCAAACATAATAAGGACAACGCTAAACAGTCGCCCCCACGGGGACAGAGGATGCACCTCCCCGTAACCGACAGTCGAAATGGTGATGACGCACATGTACATGGCATCAAGTAATGGATAATCATCTATGAGCTTGAAGCCAAGCGTGCCAAAGGCTATGATAAAGACAAGAAACAGGAAAGAGAGCGCGATTTTGTTTGGTTGAGTCCACATCGTGATATGTCCCTCAATGGTTGTTTCCACCTTTCACGGTAATGCCCCTCAGGGCAGGTGATCCTTATTTACCTCGCTGTCTTTACTCTTAAAGCAGACAAAATGTTCATGAAAATCCGGGCTAACTGCCGTTACAAAGATAATATGTAACTGCTCGCTGGGTGTATAACTCTCTGATTTTACATGCCTAAAACGTGTAACTGCTCTCAGGTTGCCCATCTTTGGACAAGCGCGATTGGCCGCTATAGCCCCTCTATGCGGCGGGATATGGTATTATCATCTGCTGCTGGAAGATAACGGGGAAGGTGATTTGAAATGGTCAAATCCTCCATCGGAAATAGAACGTTTTGCCCCGTTTTCTGCAACAAGACTGACTTCTTTTCCTTCTTCAAATTGACCGATGCAGCAAAAAGCAAGCTCCCCTTTTCTGGCAATATGTTCAATAGTTGAAACGTGCTGCGGAGATACCGCAAACAGCAGCTCATAATCCTCGCCGCCTGTCAGGGCAAGATGTTCAGCTGACAGCTGCAACTCTTGCGAGGCCGCAAGCAGAGCAGAAGAAAGTGGTAAAAGTTCAGTCCGTACCGTTGCCCCCAGCTGCGACTGACGACACAAATGAGCCAGATCCGTTGCCACCCCGTCGGACATATCCATCATGGCATGAACAACACCGCATTTCGCCAATTGTTGCCCAACATCAACTCTGGCCGCTGGATTCAGATGGGCCTGAAGCAGTTCTTCGTACTCCGGTTTTTTCGTTATCTTGTTCCGGCAGAGCTCAAGCCCTGCTGCCGCGTTTCCCAGGAGGCCGCTTACCCATATCAGGTCCCCGGCCTGTGCGCCACTCCGGTACACGACCTGATTCTGCAAGGCCTCACCAATTGCGGTTACAGTAAAGGTATATCCATTGGGACTGTGTACTGTGTCGCCGCCAGCAAGAAAACAGCCATACTGCCTGCTGGCTTCAGCCACTCCCCGGGAAAAAGCAGCAAACCACTGATCATCGAACCCCTGAGGCATTCCCAGAGAAAGAAGTATACATCGGGGTTGTCCTCCCATTGCCGCGATATCGCTGATATTGACCGAGACAGTTTTCCTCCCTAACAAGTCCGGAGGATGCCAGGAACGATCAAAATGCACGCCTTCTATCAGGGTATCCATTGTGAGCAGCCATACTGAAGAGCTGTCCTTTTTGATGACGGCGCAGTCATCTCCTATTCCCTGGACGACTGATGTATCAGACAGATCTGCCAGAGAGGCGATATGCTGTATTATTTCACGTTCATTCATTGAAACATAACCTGTTGTTATTTCCTTTCTTTTTATAGCTGCTTTCAGGTCACCTCAAAGATGGTTGCCATGGGAACTGTTACGGTTTTTTTTCAAAAGCGAGCTGGGAAGAGTCCCTGTTCATCAAAAGTTCATCAAGAACCCTTCTGGACAGCTCCCATTTATATTGTGGAAATTTTTCTTCAGCTTCTTGTATTTTTACTGAAAACCGGCTTTGAAGAAGCGTGATAACTTTTTTTGCATGTGTGCCAATACCTTCAATCGTTATAAACACCAGAGCGTCGATCATATCAGCTAACTTGATTACAACAAGATATTCTGGATGGGTGGCTTTAATCTCCTCCTTCATCTGGTTGAGCCAGGGGGCGATTTCATGCTCAATTTGATCAATTGGATTATGCTCACCACATATTTGATCAATATGCCACTTCAAGGGACTTGGAAGGTCACCGGTCAATAATTCCGGAGTATCATGCAGTGATGCATATTCCATTATCTGGAGCAGCCCTGAATCTGTCAACGAACTGCCAAATATATCCCTGGCCAGTTTACTGGAAATCCTGGTAACCATATAATGATGTTCAGCCAGAGTTTGATCACGGGAGGTTCGTACACTGTGCCAACGGGTCACATGCCCAGATCTGGCCAGATCAGCAAGGGTCAACTTCGGCAAACTCATATTTCTTCCTCAATAATATCAAAAGGATGCTTGCTGATCGTACCAGCTCTCAGCTTATCCATCTTCGGACGATTATGATTGGTCGCATAGAGGGACTATAGCTGCCAACCACGCTTGCCCAAAAAACTGGGCAGCCCGGGAGCAGATCCATAGGTAAAACAGGTGAAACCAGGGTGGCAACAGACCCTGTGCGTGTTACCTTTTTGGAGTGAAGTATAAAAAAATCCGGCTAACAGTGAACGATAAATCATCTGGCCAAGACATGTCACTGGTAAACTGTTTCCCTCCATGTATATATTGAAATATCTTGATTATCAAAAACCCGTATGAACCTTGGATCATCCTTTAAGGAGCGAACAAAATAATCAGGATATACTCCAAGGTTAGTAATTTTATCATCTACCGGCGAAACCAGATATTTCTTAATCACTATTGCTCCAACACCATTATCACGCAGCATCTGTATTCTTTTTTTATTGTCAGCTCTCCAGAATTGACGAAGTCGATAGCCAAAGTACCATTCATGTGCAACGGGAAAATAACGATAATTGCCTTCCGGGTACATAAAAATCTTTGGCGGATCAGGGAGATTTTTTCGCAGGTAATCAATTGCAGATCTTGTCTCCATAGAGATATCCCTTAATGTATATACCTTTGCTAACACCATGCCAGACTGAAGCAATGAACAGGAGAGTACAACAGCAATGACGTACTTTGCTTTGGGCATCCTTGCCACTTTCTCTGATAAAGGTAAAAGAATAAAGGGAAGAGCTGGAAAGAAAAAGCGGGCATCAGGAGAACTGTGACAGAAATATGCTGTAAGAAGAAGATATGACCCGCCAACAGCCCAAAGCCACCATGATGATGCAGATGTAGTCTTTATTTTTAACAATCGTCTCCAAAAATACAAGCTCTGAGACAGGGCTCCCAAAACAACAACTACCCATAAAACCCCTCCTCCGTATAGTAAGAAGTTCTTTTTTATTCGCAAATCTCCCGGGTGGTTCGCAATAACAACAGGTTTGTTCTCAACGGTCTTTTTTCCTGCATATTTGTCTTTTTTTTCTAATTGAAGAACTCTCTCATATTGATCAACAATGGGATGTTTGTCCCTGTTGATCAATATTTCAATTTTAGATTTTGCCACAGCCCAGATCTTCTCTACCTTTCTTTGCGGGTAAAAAGAAGACAATGCATATATATTGATTGCCCGTCCCAGGCACCAGGTTGCTCCGAGAACAATCATTATGGAACACACAAAATGAAGAACAACTTTTTGCCATTGCTGATTTTTGCATAATAAAAAAAATAAATAGAAAAAAAAGGCAGGAAAGAACAGAATAGCGGTTACTTTCATAAATATGGCAAAGGCCATAAATGCTGATGCCATAATCCACCGCCTTTTTCTTAAACAGAGAAAGGCGGTCACAACTTGAGCGGTCATGGGGATATCTTGATAAAAGGCGACAGAAAAAAGAAGGGTAACTGGTACCGATCCCAGCGTTGCGAGGTATAATCCAGTAGCCTGACTCTTGTAATTATTTCTGTCCCTAGACAGCAAAAAGGAGGCAACAAGCAGTTGTGCTAAAAAAAAGAGCTGATATAGCTGAACCGCTACAATACTATGCCCAAACAGACGATAAACAATTGCTCCTAAGTAGTGCCAGCCAAAAGAATGCGGGTATCTCCGTATATCAATATCTCCATACTCGGTGGGAATATAGGAAAAAAAATTAATAGTTGAAAGGTCTACGGACTGTCTTTTCAACATATAAAAATGAGTTACTTCATCACCGATCATTACCTGCGGTGTATTTACCCCAACGAGCGCAACACCAAAACAGACCAGCATAATAATGAAGATGCTTGTTGCAGCTGCAATGTTATCATACAGGGCATCACTTCTACGGAAAAATCTCAGAATGATGATCCCTGTCAGCAACAGCAACAGACAACTGATCCACCCGCGAAGAAGCATTTCCTGCGATAAAGGAATAATAGCAGAAAAAAAAGTGTAATATGCGACGGAGATTCCCGCAACAGGACCAAGTGCGCAAAGGGAATAGTTTACCCTTTTTTGCCAGTACAGTATACAGGTAGTTACCGTGAACAGGATGCTGATATAAATGATTAAAATATCAGTAGTGCTTCCCAGCCAGTTTTCTATGAAAGATGTAATAAGAGGTAAAAAGGGCATAGAGTGAAATCGTAACCAATCACGGGGACTGTATTTTTGTGTTATTCTCTGTTTCTGACGTGTAACTGGTCACGGATGCTTAAGAATTGGGCAGGCATTCTTCCCCGCAGGTAAGCAGGCGAAGTGAGACGTTCGTGTACAAGAGTATGCGGGAAAGAGTGATCAGGCAAAGATGAAGTGCCTGTGATCAATGACTCTTGTCGTACCTACTCACAGGGTGTGTAACTCTCTGGTTTTACCTGCCTCAAACGTGTAACTGCTCTCAGGCTGCCCCTATCTGGACAAGCACGACTGGCAGCTATAGCCCCTCTATGCGGCGGGTCACGCTCGTGCAAAGAGGGGTGAGCGGTGAGCAGTTACCTCTTGTCTTTTTTTATCGGCTTGCCCTGGCGCTCTTCCTGAACCATCATCGAGACAATATCTTCGAGAGTATGTCGCGCCCTCCATCCCAGGATACGTTTAGCTTTTGCAGGATTGCCTGAGCTTAATTCAATATCTGATGGTCTGTAAAGCTCTTCTTTGATTTCTACGTGGTCTCTCCAGTCAAGATCAACCTCTTGAAAGGCAAGGGCAATAAAGTCCTCAAGCTTTCGTGATGTTCCGGTTGCAACAACAAAATCATCAGGCTGCTCTAATTGCATCATACGCCACATGGCCGCAACATATTCCGGTGCCCATCCCCAGTCACGGGAGATAGAGATATTACCTAGAGACAGTCTTTCTCCGCTTCCATCAGCTATCCTGCAAGCAGTTGTAATTATTTTTCTGGTCACAAATCTTTTTGGTCTCAATGGTGATTCATGATTAAATAAAATCCCTGTTGCAGCAAAAAGACCATATGATTCCCGATAGTTGGCAACCAACCAATAGGCTGAGGCCTTGGCAACGGCATAAGGGCTTTTTGGATAAAACGGAGTTGTTTCATCAGCGGGGCTTCCCTTTGTGTCACCAAAAACTTCGCTTGACCCGGCATGATAAAGCTTTATATTTTTGCCGGTAAATCGAATAGCTTCCAGTAAGTTCAACGTGCCGACAGCAACACTTTCTATTGTCTCAACAGGCTGTTCAAACGACAACCCCACAGAGCTCTGTCCGGCAAGATTATATATTTCGTCCGGTTCTGTTTGCTGAATAACCTGGAGAACGGACCTGAAATCTGTTATGGCAAGGCTTACAGGGGTAACGCGATCCCTGATGCCCAGATATTCCAGGTTGGTAAAGGAGGATATTTGTGCATCTCTGGAAGCACCGTAAACAGTGTATCCTTTCTCCAGTAACAACTGGGCCAGATATCCTCCGTCTTGCCCGGAAACTCCGCATATCAATGCTTTTTTCATTCAAACATCCTTATCTTATGCTTCAGGCAATTTCCCTGAATACCTCAAACATCGTTTCAACAGAGCGCTGCCAGGTAAAGGTTTCGGCCCATGCTCTGGCCTGGGCGATATGCTCTTTTCTCTTTGTTGTTGAAAGCTTGTAAACCTGTAACAAATTCCTGGCAACTTCATTTTTGCAGACAGCATTCATATAAAATGCTTTTCCTCCGGCAACCTCGGCCAGGGAAGCCTCTTGTGTCGTAATAACCGGAGTGCCGGCCAGCATTGCCTCTATAACCGGAAGGCCAAAGCCTTCGTACGCTGATGGCAGCACAAACATGTCGGCATGTTGAAAAAGGGCCAGTAATGCAGCATAAGGCACTCCGTTTTTAAATCTGATATACCGGCTTTTGTCTGATAGCTGCCCAACTGCCCTGGCTACAGCTCCTTCGCCCCGGCGCTCTTTTCCGACAAGGATGAGTCGATGAGGGATTTGATCCATGACATCAGCAAAACCTTCAACCAGCAAGTGCACCATTTTATGGGGATAGGTATGAGCCACACAGAGAATATATGGTTCATCATCAGACATCTGGCCAGCTAAAAGTGAACGGATCTCCTTTGAAGAATGTTCATGGCCAAAAGCTTTGTCTGCTCCAAGCAAAACCGTATGAACTTTTTCTTTCCGGGCAAATTTGCAACGAACTATTTCCTGCCGGGAAAACTCTGATATTGCCAACACCTTGTCACATCTGCGACAGGCGCCTTGTACCAAGAAATTCAGGGTGTTTCGTGCCAGCCAGGACATATCTTCCGGATATCGCCTGTACTGGAGGTCGCATACAGTGACAACCTGAGGACAAAAAGAAAGAAAAGGTGCTGTATATCCTGGAGACCACAATATATCCAGATCGTACTTTCTGGCCGCCAATGGCAGCCGGATCTGTTCCAGAATTATTCGCAAGGGGCGATTTGCAGCATTGAAGTTCAAGCAATCACAGGAAACATTTGCCTTTCCTGCAAACATTTCCTGAAAAAGGGCATCATTTTCATTATTCGTAAATAGAACATAATCTACTTCCGTAAATCGCTCCACTGCCGTCAGGAGCGATTTACGCACATAGGTTTCTGTCCCTCCTACATCTCCGGGAACCATAAACAACGTATTAACACCTAAACGCATCAGCTGGTTTCACTCAATAAATTATCTGTTTCTCAAGGCTGACATCACCGAATATGCACCAATGATTCCCCAGCGAGTAAAAAAGTGAAGCAGGTTTTGCAAAGAAAAAACACCGCTCTCTGCAACAGCAACGTCATACTCTTCCTTGAACTGTATCTTGAAATGCTGGCCACTGATAGATTGATCATGCCAGCGAAAAGCTGAAAGACGCTCTCCCGGAACAAGGACTCCATTGCCATCCTGCCACAATCGAAGTATAAACTCATAATCCCAGGCTGCAACCATGTCTTCACGCAACAAACCGATTTTTTCCCGGACATTTCGACGAAAAAACATGGCAGGCTGAGAGATATAATTAATACATTGAAAAGTAAAACGTGATGAAATCGGAAAAAATAACTCCTTGAACCTGGTGACTGGCTGACGAATTTCTAGGCCCTGTTCATTTATAATCACGCACTTCCCAAAACAAAAGGAGGCCTTCGGCTCCTTTTCCATAACCTCTTCCGCCCGCATCAGGGCGTTGGGATAATAGATATCGTCGGCATTCAACCAGGCAAGTATATCTCCAGTCGCCAGGATCAACCCTTTATTGATAGCGTTGGCCGGGCCGGTGTCAGGCTCGACAATGAGATGATCTATCTCTGCTTTGAATTGTTGCAGTATTTCTGTTGTTATATCAGTGCTGCCTCCGTCAACTACAATTAACTCCAGATCTGTGCCGACATGTCGCTGAACAAGAATACTGTTCAAGGTCTGCTCAAGATATTTACCGCTATTATAACTGGGAACAATGATGGAAAAGGTATGTTTCATTGACAGTGGCCCTTCATTCTTGCACGCCCTGCTCTCCAGCGCTGAAAATCGAGCAAAAGAACCGGCCCGAGAAAGAGACCGCCAAGGCAGACATAATAATAATACCGCCAGTTCATAATATTGGTAATAACCAGAAGCGCCAGTACCTGAATCAGGATAAAACTGCTCAATATCGCGGCTAACGGTGTACGGCGAAAGCATAAAACGGTTACGGGCATCAAGGCAAGAACATGCAGCGGGTTCCAGGTAACATAGACCCATGGGGCTTCATAACTCTTCCAATATAGATACATAAAGATCTCTTTTAGGCCGCTGGCAACTGAGTTGGCCTGACCAAGAAACGGATATACATCATTCCACTGAGCGTGTCGTAAAAACCAGTATGCGGTTCTGTCTCCCAGAAAATAATGCCATAAATCCCAGCCATAAACCGTTTGATTAACGTTTAAAATGCCCCAGTAATTATTCCATACCCTCTGAACGGCCTCGCCAATGTTTCCGGAAAAAACTTCCTGCAGATAGCTATAAGTATGAGCAAAAAAGAAGCTTGCATCTGCTGCTTTCTCACTTTTCTGCAGGACAAAGAGCAGAGCGACTATTCCCGCCATCCCTGCAACTGTTACCCAAAAAAACCTCTTTCTGTCTACAAGCCCCAGGCAGAAAAAATACAATGGCACCACAAACAGATAAATAAGACCGTTATGCCTTGTCAAGGCGAGGGCAAGCAGCAGAAGCAGCAGAACTAACTTTTTTTCGAGAGAAAGGGAAAGGGTCCCTTCACGTTTTTCTAGATAAAGCTCTATTAATGTATATCCCCAGTAAATGATCAACAGGGCAAAGGGGATATCCTTCCAGAGAACTATATTGTACAGGCTGACAGGAAGTGACGTGATAAGAAGAAGATAAAATGGCAGGAGCCATACAATGGGTACGCCCTTACTGTGGATCGAAGCAAAAACATAGGCTGTCAGCAGTGAAATCATCACAATATGAAAAAGAGGAACGATTGCCGGATTGTGCCAGAGCTGTGAAAGGTAGGTGTATAAAACAACATTAAACAATGGGTGATCGTTAAGAAAAACCTCCGGTAACAAGGCCGCACGCCAGATTTTTAATGAGTCAATTGACATTACTCCTGGCCAGAAGGGAAGCAACCATAAAAAAAATGCTCCGGCAGCGCCAAAGCCAAATAACCAGAACACCTTCCGTTGACCGCTGAACAAAGCTTTTATCCCCCCAACCCTTCGCCATTGTCTTATAAGTGCATATACCATCCAGGTGGTCAGCAGGGAAAAGACGACCTGAAATCCACCCTGCATGCTCTTCCAATAATGATGGGGGCGGACATGCTGAAAGAAAAAGGTGGTGGTGTTCCCCCTGGTCTGAAACTGAACAGGGGAAAGAGTGCCTTTTTCTTCAAGCATAATGGAGCGTATCAGAAACTGATCGCCAGCATTGGCATGTGAAATCTTGAAATTTTCGATCCGGTAGCGCGGCACCTTCACCCGCACTGAAAAATGATCATTATCAAGAAACCAGTATTTGTACACTTGCGTCTTGGCTTCTATATTGGCCATGTATAAATCTTTCTTGTAGTATTCAGCTCCTATGAAAAGACCTGCTATCCCGGAATGATTATTTGTGAGCAGTTCTATCTCAAGCCCGGAGCGTATAAGCGCGTTGAAAACCACCTCAGGACAATGTCTGTCTAGTCTCAGGCCTTGAGTGCGGTGGTTATCATCTTTTTCAGAACAAAAAGCGGACAGATTTTGGGAAAGACCGTCGATAGAAACCTGCCTGAGAACAAATTCCCGCGATAGGGAAGCACCGTTTTTTTCCTTTATATATCGGATGGAAACCGGCAGAGGCTCTGTTGCCCTGCTCAAGCGATCAAAAAAAGCAAAAGATTCTTTTTCGTACTCGTTGTAGCCGTTTCCAGAATCCCATTGCACGGAAAACTGATCTGTTTGCGCAGCCGTCCCTTCAATCACCAGCTCTGTTTCTTCATACCATCTGCCAGACGTGACAAAGAAAGCCAGAACAAGCACAAAAAAACAGCTCCACGTAAACGCTTTTGGCATCGGCTTGTTATTCAGTAATTTTTCAGGGATGAGAACTCAGGGTTAGCCCGGATTTCTCATCAGCTCAGGCGGTGCCAGGTTCGCCAGTATTTTGGTAACTCATTATACTCAGGTATATGTGTTGCCAAAATACTGGCGAAGATGGTGCCGCCTGGGCTGACCTCTGGTGAACATTTTGGCGAAATTCAAGACTGCTTACGGACATCACATTCATCTGTTTTTATGTGTTTCTTTTCAAATCAGACAACATGTTCAATCGAAAGGTAATTCTGAATCATGGGGAGTATGCATATTGGATTCAACAACGGTGCAGTCTACGCGCACCTTGCGACCTTTTTCAATCCCTTCATCCTGGGCACACTTGAGCAGCACCTTGTTCATTTCCTCCCAGGTAGCTTCAGATATGGCTTTGATTGTTTTTTGCAGTGTGGATTTTTTTACCTGTTTTCCAGGTGGTATTCTGCAGAAAAGGCTTAAGGCCCTTGGATCAGCGAGACAGAACTCCGGTTCCCTGTAGCTGCAGCCCTTTATTTGCTTTACGAATGCTGCAGGTATAACCTGCTCTGCGGTTCATACCAGCGGCACCGGTTTTAGCATCGTTACTGCTTGATAATGAGCCAGGATCTTGTAGAACCAGGTCGTATATGACAGCGTTGTCAGCAAGTATATCACTGATCGTTTTCAAATCTTTCGCCTTGGGATGGTCAGGGGCTGCTTCTGCCAGAGGCAGCTACTGATCAGCTGCTGATTGTGAGATTTTCGCATCTTTTCCTGGCCTCTGAAAAGTTTAATTCAGTATTTTTAGATGGTTACTGAATAAAGCTTACCGGAAACCGAGAAAAAGTCACCCCGTTAAGGCGATTTTCTTCCTCAAAAACAATAAATTAACTTCTCGCGGCCAGACACTAACTCAGAAATAACTTCACCTTTGACTTGAAGCTTTGTCTGCAGTGATTTTATCTTCAAGGATTGAGGCTTCTTTGTGTTTGCCTCAACTTCTCCAAAGCTGCAGCCCCATTTTCAAAAAATTCCTTTTGCCAACGGTAAAAAAACGCTGGCTGGAGATCATACTGATCACACAGTTCCGAGACAGGGATGCTGTCGACAAGGTGTTGTTTGAGGATGGCTACTTTCTCTTCGGGGCGGTACGTGTATCGTTTTTTTCATGGAAATCTCCTTTGGTTGAGTATGTTACCTCAAGCAGCGAAAACTTCCTGTTCCCGTTGAACCACTACACACATGATACCTTCTACGACGAAAGTACCCGGGTATCCTCAAGCGTAATCTCCAGTTCCGCCAGATCAATTTCAGACAAATTCAGCAGACTTGCCTCAAGGGTTGCCGGAAGAACCAGCGAGGCATCCTGAAAGAAACCTATCCCCATTTTATGGCAGACCAGATTCGCCATCCGGACAATAATAAGCAGATAGTCTTTAGTATCAAACTCTATTTCATCATGATCACGGGCAACAAGACAGAATTTTTTCGGCATGTTCCACTTCATCATTAAACGATAGCCATGCGAGGTATGCAGTTTCTGCATGGCTTCTTTGAGCAGAGTATCGGTAATTTTCGTTTTGGACGACCTTTTTTTGATAATTTCAACGACCATAAGGATGAATAGTTTGCCGACGTCATGCAGCAGACCGGCAAAAAAGACATGGCTCGTGTCTACGCCGTACTCGTGTCTCTTTGCTATCCAGACTGCTCCATAGGCGCATCCAACGGAATGCTGCCAAAGCTTTTTCATGACTACGTTTATTCGCTTGTCAGCACTGTTGAAGTGCTTTTTTGAGGCAGCCAGTAAAACGACATTACCGATCTCTTTTATCCCCAGACGCATAATCGCAGCATGGACCGTTGAAACCTCGGAGAGTCCCTTGTAAAATGCCGTGTTCGCAATTTTGAGCACCTGACCGGAAAGTGACTGGTCTGCAGTGATTATTCTCTCCAGCACTTTGATATCAGGCTCTTTTTTTGCAGTCTCCTGCTGTACCCGCATGGCGGATTCATTAAATACCGGGAGGGTGAATTGTTCTGATTCTATGAAATGATTAACAATATCGATAAAAGAAGCCGGTTCACTCATGCTCATACTCCGACCAGGCGTTTGAGTTCCATCAGGGGTCTGGGAGGTTGAAAGATTGGTAGACAACGAAGCACCTCATCAATGGTGGTCATCCCTGATGCAGCCTTTACGAGACCGTCTTCAAGAAGTGTGACCAGCCCGGAATTATTAATACTGATATTTCGAATTTCATAACTGGTTTTCTGCTCAAGGATTGCATCACGTACCAACTCATCTAAAACGAGCAGTTCAAAAACCCCTATCCTTCCTTTGTAGCCTGTTTGCTTGCATTCCCTGCATCCGCGTCCTTTTTTGAACTGAGCTCCATGAAATGAGTCCAGGGTGGTCTTCATTCGCTGTACCTGTATGGGGGCAGGCTTTGTCTCAACGGCACAGTAAGGGCACACTTTTCTCAGCAGACGCTGGGCCAGGACAGAAACGACGGTTGAAGAAACCATAAAAGGAGCAATATCCATGTTCAATAATCTGATCAGTCCGCCTATGGAGTCTTCAGTATGAAAGGTTGAGAGAACCTTATGGCCGGTAAGCGCAGCCTGAACAGCAACCTCGGCAGAATAGGTATCACGGATTTCCCCAATGACAATGATATCGGGATCCTGCCGGACTATATGTCGAAGTGTTTCTTCAAAGGTAAGGTCAATTTTGGGGTCAATGGAGCATTGGGATATTCCCTCGATAACATATTCAACAGGCTCTTCGGCCGTGACAATACTGACATTTGGTCCTTTTAAGGTATGGATGCAGCTGTAAATAGACGACGTCTTCCCTGAACCAGTCGGCCCTGTGACCAGCAGCACACCGCTTGGCTGAAAGACAGCTTCATCAAGAAAACGGGAGAGCATTCGGGGCTGCAGTCCGATGGATTGAATATCGAGCAATTCCTGTTTTTTATTAAGAAGTCGAAGAACTATCTTCTCTCCATGAACAGTGACAAAAAAGGACGCGCGTAAATCAAGTTCGCCCTCATCATATTCAAATAATATCCTTCCCCCCTGATGCCTTCGTTTTTCCGCTATATTTGCGTCGCACATAATCTTGAATCGGCTGGTTAAGGCGGGAATAATATCATGTGGATAGGTGTTGAAATGTTGCAAAACTCCATCTTCCCGAAAACGAACCTGCAATCTGTCTGGAAGAGGTTCGATGTGAATATCACTGGCATTGTTGTTAATTGCACCGAGTATAATTGTATTGGCAATACCGACCACCGTTTTGTTGTCCACCGAGATCCTGGTTTTGTTTTTTTTATCCACCAGCAACTCAATGGTCTTCTGCAAGGCATCCCGCTGGGCCAGGGCAAAGGTAACCTTTTGTCCCAAATATTTCCGGGCAGCAACCTTTGCAGTCTGATCAAGCGGATCAGCAAGAGCTACCTTGGCATTTTCATCCTCACTGTGTACAGGAAGCAGATTGTGCGAAATCAGGATTTTTTTGGGTATCCTGGCGCATGCATCCATGTCAACTACATTAAGGTTAGGCTCAACCAGAGGAAAACCCATCTGGATCGAAAGGACTTCGATAAGCAGCTGCTCTTCAATAAAATTATGGGTTATCAGGATATCACCGAGCTTTTTTTCTCCTCCCTCTGCCTTCTGAATACGAATTGCTGCGCTGAGATCATCGGGCGTTATGTAGCCAAGCTCAGTCAACAGATCACCGATGCGAATGTTATGGGTACTGCGGACAGCCTCCTTTATATCACTTTCGTTTATATACTTCAGGTCGACACATACCTTCAGCAGGGGCTGAGGGGTACTGAGTTTAGTGTGTACCCGTTGAGCATGCTGGAGCTGTTTGGAAGAAAGTTTTTTCTGCGCAACCAGCAGGTTGACTATTCGCCCATATGCCTCTGCTCCGCTGTTGTCAGCCATATTCACTCATGTAATTTTTTTGGGGGGATAAGCACTCAGCGTTTTTTGCAAGGCAAAAAGTTGAAAGAGCACCTTTTGTAATCTGCCACGAAGCCTGTATCTCTTCGTTATTCTCTGCTTCTGCCGTGTAACTGGTTATAGGTGCCTCAGGTTTGTGCAGGCCCGGTTTCGAGCAGGTAAGCAAACACAATGAGACCTGCGTACGAGAGTATACGGGGACTTGTTATCAAGCAAAGATGGGTGTTCGTGACCAGTTATTTATACTTATTCCGGCGTAACTGCTCTCAGGTCACCCATCTTCGGACGATCACGACAGGCCGCATGGAGGGGCTATAGCTGCCAATCGTGCTTGCCAAAATCCGGGCAAGCTGAAAGCGTTTACAGGCTTAAAAGCAAGTACAACCAGGGTGATATATGGCCCATTGAGTAGCTGCCGACCGTCTTTTAGGTTTTTCTAAGATTCAGTGTAGCAAGAATTTCAAATATGTCCAGACACAATCAACAAATAACAGGCTTGTCGGTCACTGATCACGGCCACTTCATTCTCGGGCGGTCACGATTGGCGGTATAGAGAAGCTATAACTGCCAATCGCACTTGCCTGAATCTGGGCAGGCTGAAAGAAAGTTACAGGCTTGAAGCAAGTAAAATAAAGAGGTGACATGCCCTGTAGGTAGTTAGTCCGTATTTTTCATGAGCATTGTGTCTCATTTGAGAAAAAATACATAACAACACATGCCTGTGATGTCAGTGAGCAGACTCAAATCTTGCCAAAATCCTGGTTAGGTGAAAATAAAAAGAAGTGGGCGTCAATCACGAAAGGCAGGTCAGGTGTTGGTGGGTTTGCGCTGAAATTCATAAATTGTACAAGGAATGTCATCCAGAAGTGTTACGTGACCGCGCAGAATAAATTCGTCTACAGGTATATCAGGAAAAAACGTATCGCCAATGAAATCCTGGTGAACAACGGTAAGCAATAAGGTGCTCGCGTGTTTCAACCCTTCCGCAAAAACGCCTGTGCCTCCGACGACGAAGACTTTTTCCTCGTTTTCGCAAAAGACCAGGGCCTGCTCAAAAGAAGTGGCGTGAAGACAATCACTGCAGTCTTCCAGAGGACGTGTACTCAAAACTATTTTTCGTCTCCCGGGCAACGTGCTGCTAAGAGATAGCCAGGTTTTTCTGCCCATGAGTAAACAGTGTCCCATGGTGACCTTTTTAAAAAACTGCAGGTCAGATTTTAAGGACCAGGGAATGGTGTTTTTGTAACCTATGACCCTGTTGGGCGTCATGGCAGCAAGGAGTATCACGTCCATTATATTTTATTATTTTCTTTACTTAATTGAGGGCTTAATTGAGGGCCTATACCACCCTGGTTTCACCTGCTTCAAGGTTGTGTCACCGCTTACAAATCGCCCGGATTTGCGCAAGCATGACTGACACCCATAGCCTTTCTGTGCGGCCAATCGTGACGGACGGAAGATGGATGACCAGGAAGCAGCTACCCCGGATTTTTCATGAACATTCTGGCGAAATCTTCTCATGGGAAAAATGCGGGACAGAAAACCAGCAAAAAAGAGTCTGCTGTCTTGCAAATTTTTATCTTTTTTTTTATAGTAACTTTTCATTATTATGATCAATATAGACGAAGGAGAAAAACATGACTCAAGACAGCAAGCAATCTGTATGCCCCACCTGTAATGGAAAAAAAACAATCGATGGTGTTTGCGAAACAAACGGCGAATGGACAGGACATGATGACCGTGACGGTGAAGTATGCACGCCTGATGCAGAATGTCCAACCTGCAAAGGAACTGGCACGGTTGCAGCAGGGTAACAATCATGCTGAAGCCGTAACAGCTCCCAGGTCACCCATCTTCGGGCGATCACGATTGGCCGCATAGAGGGGATCGCGCCTGCCCAAATCTGGGCGACCTGAAAACAATTATAAGTTTAGTACCTTACTCCTCAATTCCTGTCATAAAAAACAAGAAATTATTTGAGACGTAAGGTCTCTTGGGTTGCGGGTTTTCCGCGTTAGGAAATAGTCTACTGTTTTCCGGCTACCTGCAAAAAAGAGCTATACCCCGCCTCAAAAGATTTTTCTGCCCATCCAGCATTGTCAACAAAAGGCCCAGCAGCACCTTCTCTGGTTCAGTGGTTCAGCCATACCCAGGGCAAAAATAATCCGCTCTTCAGGGACTATTATGGTGTTCATGCTTTGATCAGTTCTTCGGCCAGCATGGTATCAACATAGTCAAAAACAAATTCCCGCTGCGCCCTTGTCGCCTGGGCAATACAGGAGCAGTGCATAGTACTGGCACTGCGAACCAGTAGTTCAAACTTTATCGAGCTGCTTTCAAGGATCACTGAAAAGTAAAAGGGTCCGCACTTTTCATGGCCCCGCTGCGCCTCGCCCAGAAGATCAGGCGCAACTTCCAGGAAAAAGACCCCGTCCAGTCCGCCTGGCCTCAATGTTCGTTTCAGGTAGCTTTCCAGGTTGTCCCGCTCCAGAAAAGAAAGCTCGTCAATCATATAGTATCGCATGGTTTCCTGGTATCCCTATATATCCAGAAAAGTCGTATCATTATTGATAACTTCACAGCCGTCTTCCTGTACAATCACCATATTTTCCAGACGAACACCTCCCCATTCAGGCAAGTACATACCAGGTTCCACCGTCACGACCATGCCGGCGCGAAGTTTCTTCCTGCTTAGGCTCGACAAGCGCGGCTCTTCATGGACAGCCAGCCCTACTCCATGTCCGAGGCTGTGCCCAAAGGCTTTAGCAAATCCTCCCTCTTTAATTATATCTCTTGCAGCCTTGTCTACATGAGCACCAGTGACGCCTGCCTTGATGGCTGCTATTCCCGCCAGCTGTGCCTTGCGGACCAGCCGTGAGCGTGCTTTGAATATATCTCCCGGTTTTCCGGCCACAAAGGTCCTGGTCATATCCGAGCAGTAGCCTCTATAAATCAGGCCCATGTCTATGAGTACCAGATCACCAGCCTCAAGCGCCCGGTCCGTGGGTACAGCATGCGGTTTGGCAGCATTGGTGCCAAAGGCGACAATGGTATCAAAGCTTGGTCTTTCAGCACCCATTTCATGCATGGTTAATTCAACGGCTAGGGCTATTTCCCGTTCAGTCATCCCCGGTTCTATGGAATTATACACCGATTGAAACACCTTTTCATTGATCCGGGTGGATTCACGAAGAAGGGACAGTTCCTGTTCAGACTTTAGGCAGCGCATCTCCTCAACCATACCGCTGACAGGTTTGAGGCGAAGATGTATTTTTTTAGCCATTTGGGTGAGTCGATCAGCTGTTGAGTGCAGGGTATATCCGCTTTCAAAGGCAAGATTGACCGCCCCCAGCTTACCAAGCAATGTTTTGAGTGTGGGCAGCAACCCTTTGGCACAGTTGGTTATCTGATAATCAGGAGCCTCTTCCTCTGCCTGGAGAATAAACCGGGAATCGGTCAACAGACAGGGCTTGCCGGAGCAAGGTATGAGAAGAACACCGGAACTTTCCTGGATACCATGGTCAAGGGCGCTGTAACCACTTAAATATCTTCGATTCTCAGGCTGCGTTATAAGAATGGTATCCAGTTTATTGCGCTTGAGCCGTCTTTGGAGCTTTTCTATACGTTTTTGAAAAATATTATTTTTCATGTTCAGGCCCCTAATCGCATTGAAAGCTGCTCTCTATACTGATTCAGCACCTGTTCGTACTGTCCGTTTAGTTCACCTTCAATACGAGCCCATTCCTCCTTGAATTTTGGCTCTATGGTCGGATCAATGTTCAATCCCTCAACCGAGCTTCCGGTTTTCATGGCAACGACCTGCTCAATCTGCATAAGTATCTGCTCCTTGAGCTGCTCGTAATATTGTTTGCGATGCTTGCTGTACTGACCGATAATACCCTGCAGTTCCTGGCATATCCCGGCAATATCTCCTCCCCCGCCTCCCAGTTCAATTAAACCGGTCAGGGCGCAGCCGACCCGTTCAAAACCAGGATCATCCCTTGCAAGGAATAGATTACGAAGTAAAACGTCCAGCATGCCCTTTCTCACTTCGTTTTGCATGTTACTGGATTCTTTGGCAAGCATTTCCGTAAGCGGCCCTTTTTTTTCGTTCAAATATTCTGCGGCATATTGCCTGCCTTTTTGATTGGCAGAATCAAGTTCCATTTCTTCGGGTGTAGCCCTGCCCATTTTTGCGGCCCGCTCCATAACCAGATCTATGGTAGATCGTATTTCAGCCATCGTTTATTGCTCCTTGAAATTGTATAGGTCACTGGCGTCTGATTATAAGCATAAAAGCTGCAAACTACAAGAAGCTGGTTCGTCGTTGAAGAACGGCAGCAAAAAAACCGTCATGTTCCGGGCCGGGGAGCGGTCGGAAAAACCCCTGACTGTCCACAAGTTCAGCTGATGAATCTGGCAGATACTTCCGCGCATCAGCGAGAAAAAAGGTAGGATGTCTTTTCAGAAAATTTGTTACGATCTGTTCATTTTCTTCCGGCTCCAGCGAGCAGGTTGCATATACCAGTCTTCCACCGGCTGCAACCAGGGAGGAGGCAAGTGAAAGAAGCTGTGACTGTCTTGTTGCCAATTTTTCCAGATCAGCCAGCTCTCTCGTCCAACGGATATCCGGCTTCCTGCGGATCACCCCGGTACCAGAACAGGGAACATCAAGGAGTATTCCGTCAAAAGGCTCTGGTTTCGTTGCAGCGTATTCTTCCAGGTTACTCTTGAGAATGTTTACCTGGCTGGTCAATTGCAGGCGTTTGAGGTTCTCTTTCAATAAATTGTTCCGCCTGTGGTCAGGTTCAACCGCAACCAGCGTACCGGCACCAGGCAGATCCTGGGCAATATGCGTTGTTTTCCCGCCCAGCCCGGCACAACCATCAAGAAACCGCTTGCCCTGATTGCCCACTCCAAGCAATAACGTGGCCAGCTGGGCTGAAGTATCCTGCACAGCAAAAGCTCCCTGCCTGTATCCGGGCAATTCTGTTATTGCCCCAGATGCCCTGGGCAGCAGTATGCCTACAGGACTGTAGGGACAGAGCCGGGCAGCAATTCTGTTCTCTACAAACATGGTAACCAGCTCTTCTCTGCTAAGCAGGCGGGTATTCACTCGAAGAGTTAAAACCGGTGCATAATTATTGACTCGACAAATCTCGAGGCAGATTTTTCTTCCAAACCGAGCTGCCCAGCGTTTCACCTGCCATTCTGGGTGATTCAGTATTGGCTGCTTGTCCTGCATGGCATTGTCAGAACCAGGTAAACTATCGGTGTTTTTTGCAACAGTCCGCAGCAATCCGTTGACAAAACCAACGAGCCAGCGGGGCTGCCCTGATGCCTTAAAAGCACCAACAGTGCTGTGTACCGCTGCTGATTCGGGTACATGGTCCATAAAAATCAGCTGTGCCACGCCGATTTCCAGGGTAATGATTGTTTTTGGCTTCATTTTGTGCAGCGGGTATCTGGAGAAAAGAGTAATCACGTGCTCCAGATATTGCCTTTGCCTGAGCACAGTATATACCAGGGATCGACAAAACGCCTGATTCTGCGGAGAAAGCCCGGATGCAATTTTATGTATATACAGGTCTAATGGTTTTTTCCCCTTACTCCAGGCAAGGAGGATTTCCATCGCTGCCGCCCTTGAGCATAAAAGGTCTTTTGATTTTTTTCTTGTTTTCGCGTGCTTGCTCACGGGACATCCAACTCTCTGATTTCACTTACTGCAAGTCTGTAACTGTTTTCAAGTGCCAGGATTTGGTGAAGCGTGCCTGACAGCTATAGTCTTTCTATACGGGCAATCGTGATCACCCAATAAGGAGAACCGGGAAGCAGTGACTAAAAAATACAATTATGTCTTAAAACGCGGGCTAAGATCTAGCCCATATTTCTCATGAACATTTTGTCTCATTTGTGAAGAAATACATACAAACACATGTCCGTGATGTCAGTGAGCTGACTCAGATTCTGCCAGAATGTTCACCAGAGGTTAGCTCAGGCAGCACCATCTTTGGCAGTATTCTGGCAGCACATATACCTAGGTATAATGAGGTACCAGAAATTACCGAACCTGGCACCACCTGGGCTGATGAGAAATCCGGGCTGGCTGACCATGCTTGCTTCAAGGTTGTGCAAGCGTAATGTAGAGCAGGCGAAGCGAGCGTGGGCGTAAAGATGAAGCGCCTGATATCAGTTGCCTATGGCCTGGGTTGCGCCACAAAATACATTGGATGATAAGTGAGGCTAACCCCTTTTTCCCCTGAAAAACGGCATGTATATTGATCGATAAAACGCTTTAAATCCCTTCTGGTCCAGGCTTTTGAACCAAGAGCGTTTACACCTGTCTGCCTGAGGTGCTGCAACACTTCCATAGGTGAAGAAAACCAGGCTTGTTCTAATGCCTGGTCACTGTCAAGAATTTCAAACTTACTGCTTATGGCATCCTGTAGATGGGCCATGTTCAAATAGTTGAGTCCAATCCCTGTAATACTCTTAATTTCTTGAACATTTTTTGTTCCATATATGGAAAAAGCTAAAATACTCTCTGTTTTTAGAAGGGTGTGCAGCTTACTGAAGAGGGCTGGTAAATCATATATCCAGTGAAGAGTAGATGAGGAAATGATAACATCATAAGTCCCATGAATATCAATTGTTTCAATGTCACCACTTAAAAAACTGACAGCACCGTTCAGCTGTTTCGTTTTCTCTTCAATAAAAGGTTTAAATGATGGAGAGAGGTCAGTTACCAGCAAGGTATGAAGTTGTGGGAAACGCTGGACAAGGTAGGAAGTGAGCAGGCCCGTACAGCAACCGATTTCAAGAATTGATGCCGGTTCTTTTTTGAGCTGGCTATCAATCATTTTCAGCAGTTTTTTGGCAACAGAATGTTGAATACCTGCCTGTTTTTCATAGGTCAGGGCAGCTTTAGCAAACCGCTGTTCTATTAGTTTTTTATCGGGAAACATGGTGTTGGTTGCTGCAGAGCTTCTGGAGTCTGTCAGATACATATTTCGGCCTACCTGTCCAAAAATAGTTTAAAAGCCCCACAATAAACTACGTTTGATCCATCCTTGCACGCCTTTTTCGTGTTCAACCTTTACCCACCCGCTTTTTTGCTGAATGGTCCGGAAGACGACGCCGTAATATGCCTTAGCTACAATTCGGCTGTTCAGGCCTGGCCCGCTTCGTACATTAATTCTTTTTTGACTGTTTTTATTGGCCTTGACAATCATATGCCGCTTTGGAGTGGTTACCATTTTATGAACCCAGCCAATACTTCCCTCAAAATCTTGTACCCTGTACCAGCTTCCTTTTTGTTTTAGGATCTGTAAAGGGTAGCCGGAACCAAGCTTCCAGAGAATTTTGTAACTCGTACCGGGGCCGGAACGCATGTTTATATTATCGCCTTTTATTGATACCATTTTGGCCTGGACGGTAATCGCTGGAATTGTGAGCAGAAGAAGTATACTCAAGAGAATAACGAAGTAGTTTTTAGGTTTCATCACTACTGTCCGGTTAAAGAATTTTAAGAATAAGGTAACTGCCTGTATATACTAAGTATATGAAATAAAATGTCCATAGTCGACTTGAAAACACATCTATTTCTGAGGAAGATATTCGGTAAAAGCCTGCGAGGGGTACCCAGATGTTTACCGGCCGATTGATTTCATACCGTTGCCAACTTTTCGCCGCTGCGTGGCCAAATACCGAATCGATTTCAGAACAAGAACATTCTCATACCTGGCACAGGTTTTTATGCATGGCATTCGCCCAAATCTGTACAGGGAAATATCTGGCGCAACCTAGTGTCCTGTCAACGCTGCTCTGTCGTATCCTGCTTGTCTTTTTCAGCCCTTATGCAGCCTTGTCCTGTGTCACATAGTACTACTATGCAACACTGGGCAAGGCTGCATAAGGACAGGAAAAATCCGGCGCAATATATTGACATTTCATCGCTGACAGGACACTAGTTTCAATATATTGCTGGCGTAATCCACTTTCCGCTAGACACCTGACCGCTTTAGTATTTTACTCCTAGAGTCTTACACTTCATCCTGTTTAACCCGGCAATCATATGAGAAGCGTTGTTATGAAACAAGCAAACCTTGCCTTATTCTATCCATGACCTCTTCTGCTTCAGGAAATTGAATCCTGGCAAAATCATGTACATGGTCCGAGACTCAGTAAAAAAGTATTTATTAAAAAATAACACAATTTCCAGGAGATGTATTAATTTTCAGCACCCTTTAAATATGATTTTTGTACCCATATTTGGGAAATATACCCTGACGTGCTCTATTTGTTGGTAGTCTACTTTTTCCTTCTGGCAACTCACAGGATGACCAGTTACACCCCAGAAGTAGAAAACAACGCAGAAGCACAGCTCCCCAGGTGATCATGGAAGCACAGAGGAGGGCAGCAAAACTGGTTTCACATGCAATAATGTCCTGAATAATCAGACTTTTCGCTCACAACACAATGAAGAAGAACGAAAAGGTATTCCCTGAGCAATCAGGGCTAATTGGACAGCAGGCTGACTATCCGATCCAGATCATCGCTTGAATAATACTCTATTTCCAGTTTTCCTCTTTTGCCGTTTTGGATGATTTTCACCTTGGTATCCAGGTAATTGGTTATTTGTCTGGCTATGGTTTTGCAATAGGAGCTTGGCAGTACCTCGCCAGGCATCATTTTACCGGGCACCTGTTTCGGGCTTTTGGCAGAAGGTGTTTTTCCCTTACACAGTTTCTCGGCAGCTCTGACAGAAAGTCCCTTAGTAATTATTATATCCCTCAGTTCCTGTAGTTGTCTCTGGTCATCTTTTAGACGCAGCAGCACCCTTGCGTGCCCCTCCGAGAGGGTGCCGGAAATTATGTCCTGCTGAATCACCTCAGGCAGATTAAGCAGGCGCAGTACATTAGTAATAGTGGATCTTTTTTTGCCAACCTTGCGAGCGATGTCCTCCTGAGACAAGGAAAATTCCTGGATAAGTCTGGTGTAGGCAAGGGCTTCTTCAATAGGGTTCAGGTCGTGACGCTGAATATTCTCGATGAGAGCCAGCTCCAGGTTCGTACAGTCATCTCCGTTTTCCATAACGACAACTGGAACGTCTTCCCGGCCAGCCATTTTTGCGGCCCGCAATCGTCGTTCGCCTGCGATCAGACGATACCTCCCACCTTTGGCGGCGTTGACCAGCAGAGGTTGTATAACCCCTTTTTCTCTTATAGAATTAGACAGCTGCTCTAGTTTTTTCTGGTCAAAACAGCTTCTTGGCTGGTGCGGGTTCGGGTCAATTTTTTCTATGTCGCACATAAAAAAACGATCATTATCTTCAGGCTTGTCAGAGGGTAAAAGGGCTCCAACTCCCCTGCCAAGAACATTTTTCATACTCATTAGGCCAAACCCTGATTTGATCTGTTCAGAAATTCCGAGCCAAGCTTAATATATGCTTTGGCTCCGATACAGTTTTTGTCATATTCAAGAATTGTTTTCCCGTGACTTGGGCTTTCACTGAGACGCACATTTCTGGGGATAACAGTTTCGTATACTTGGTTGCCAAAATGCCCCTGAATTTCAGTGGCAACGGAGTGAGTCAGCCTGTTTCTCTTGTCGTACATGGTGAGCAGCAGCCCCTCAATATATAGCTCTCTGTTAAGGTGTTTTTTTACTTTGCGAATAGTGGCCACAAGTTGCGCTAGCCCTTCCATGGCAAAATATTCACATTGCAGCGGTATAAGTACCGAGTCTGCGGCGGTCAGGCCGTTTACAGTAAGCAGTCCCAACGACGGTGGACAGTCAATTATTATATATTCATACTTGTCTCGAATTGACCTGAGTACGGATTTTAGTTTTTTTTCCCTGTCATGTTCAGAGATTAACTCAATCTCAACGCCGACAAGATCAATGGATGCCGGTAAAATATGAAGATTTTTCAATTGAGTTTGCCGGATACACTCTTCAGGTACCTTGCTTTCAGTATAGCAGCTATAAATATTGTTGTCGCTCTCAGGGTTAAAAAAGCCAACGCCGCTTGAAGCATTACTCTGTGGATCAGAGTCCACAAGAAGCACTTTTTTCTTCTTAGAGGCTAAAACAGCGGCCAAATTCATGGCTGTGGTTGTTTTTCCTACACCGCCTTTTTGGTTAGCCAGGGCTACGACTTTCGCGCTCAAGGTAAATCCTCTTATAAGCATATTCTATATTGACGAAAACAGTGAACACTATACTATATTCGATCTTGTGAAGAAATAATTCTCTTCAAGTCTGGCGAAAATTTTACCTAAAAGCTTCTAAACCAACCACCTATGGATGATCATGGGCCGCATAAAAGAGATAGGTGTCAACTGCGCCGCCCAAATTCAGGTGAGAGGAATGCAGCCAGAAGCTTAAGGCAAGTGAAACCTGGGAGACGCCCCGGGTGAGCAGTTGCAAATTTATATGTTTCACGTGAAACATTGGTACACGGAGAAGTGATGTCTTGCAATAGTGATATTCTGGTGATCGGGAGCGGTATCTCTGGCCTTTTTTTTGCCCTGAAAGCGGCGCGATTTGCCTCAGTTGTGTTAATAACAAAAAAAGCAAGGGCAGACACCGCGACCAACCTTGCTCAGGGGGGGATTGCAGCGGTTCTTTCTGTGAAGGATACTGTGGCTGCGCATGTTGACGACACCCTTGTCTCCGGCGATGGACTCTGTGACGAGGAAATCGTCAGGATGGTGGTAACAGAGGGGCCGGGCCGAGTGCGAGAGCTTATGGGCCTGGGGGTCAGATTTCAAAAGGGTACAGATGGAGAAGAGTTTGACTTGGGGATGGAGGGGGGGCATTCCGCCAGACGTGTTGCCCATGCCCATGACTTGACCGGAAAAGAAATTGAACGAGCTCTTTTGGAACAGGTTGCGGCAAGTCCTAATATTGAGGTGCTTGAAAATCATTTGGCAATAGATCTTCTGGTCGAATCAAAAGTAAAAAGCGGGCAGCGGGGAAGCCTGTCACCTGACAGGTGTCTGGGGGCATACGTTCTGAACCGTGTAACCGGCAAAACTGAAACTCGGCAAGCAAAGGTTACCGTCCTGTGTACGGGAGGTTGCGGCAAGGTTTATCTCTACTCTACAAACCCGGATATCGCAACAGGTGATGGTGTGGCCATGGCCTACCGGGCTGGAGCAAAAGTTGCAAATCTTGAGTTTATCCAGTTTCATCCGACCTGCTTCTATAACTGGGAAGCAAAAAATTTCCTTATTTCAGAAGCTGTGAGGGGTGAAGGGGGCATCTTGATTAATGCAAAGGGATATCCATTTATGAAGGATTATGACCCAAGAGGCGATCTTGCTACAAGGGACGCAGTAGCTAGAGGTATTGACACAGAGATGAAGGCAAGCGGTGCCGACTGTGTATATCTTGATATTTCTCATAAATCAAAATCATTTTTGGAAAAGCGTTTTCCAAATATATTTGCTACGTGCAGTAAGTATGGTGTTGATATCAGTGAAAGACCTGTGCCGGTAGTGCCTGCTGCTCACTATATGTGCGGCGGTGTTCAGGTGGATGAGTGGGGAAGAAGTTCTCTGAAGAACCTGTTTGCCTTTGGTGAAACAGCATGTACTGGACTCCATGGAGCAAATCGTCTGGCCAGTAACAGTTTGCTGGAAGCGGTCGTCTTTGCTCATCGTGGGGCAAAATTTATAGAACAACGCATTGCTGCCCTTCGAGCTTTACCGTGGCTCGATATAGAACCCTGGAGGTCAGGCGGCGCAGCCTCACTTGACGAATCGATTTTGATAAATCATAACTGGGATCAAGTAAGAAGGCTCATGTGGAATTACGTAGGTATAGTGCGAAGGACCAAAAGACTGAAATTGATGGAGCAGCAGCTTAAATCGATACTTGGTGAGATTAAGACTCACTTTTATGAGTATTTACTTACCCCGGACCTTATAGAGCTTCGCAATCTGGCGGTGATCGCTGACTTGATTGTACGCAGCGCAGCGCTTCGCAAAGAATCACGCGGGCTTCACTGCATACGTGACTACCCGGAACATAATGAGAAGTATTGTAAAAATACAGTACTGCAAAGGTAACTGCTCACTGGGTGGGTAACGCTCTGATTTTACCTACCTCAAACGTGTAACTGCTCTCAGGTTTGCCCCTCTTTGGACAAGCACGATTGGCAGCTATAGCCCCCCTCTATGCGGCGGGTCGTGATCGTTCAAAGAGAGGTGACCTGTGAGGACTTACCTGCAAAGATCAAAAGTGGTATCACGGTAACAAGATAAAAAATCAAGGTCAATAGCGGTCGTCCAAAGCAAGCAACAGCAAAATCCACTTAAAAAATGCCGCACAGTGGTTTGAAAATGGGAGGAGACATAAAAATGGTACATCGTTCAGGGCTTGTGGCAATTGTAGGGCCTCCAAATGCTGGAAAATCAACCTTGTTGAACTGGTTTATAGGTCAGAAGATTGCTATTACGTCCAGTAAACCACAGACCACCCGAAACAGGATTTGCGGCATTGCCACCGGGAGCAGCTATCAGATGCTTTTGCTCGATACTCCAGGGCTCCATCAAGCCAGAGACGTCATGAATAAGGAAATGGTTCGCGTTGCTCTCGAAAGCCTTGAAGAAGCTGATGTCGTTCTTTTTTTAGACGACAGCGCAGCAATGACTGAGCACGTCAAAGTAAAAAGAAAAAAAGAATATCAAGCTTTTTTTGAATATATCCGGGTCCCATCACTGCTGGCACTCAACAAGATAGATCTGCTCGAACAGGAGCAGCTCCTTCCCTTGATGCAATGGTACACCGAGCTGCATTCCTTTGATTCAGTGGTGCCGATTTCAGCCTTACAGGGCAGGGGAACCGATATTCTTCGTGATGAATTGATTGCCCGTCTTCCTGAAGGTCCCCGCTATTATCCTGAAGACATTCCCACCGACGCATCAGAGCGATTCATTGTCTCGGAGCTGATTCGGGAAAAGATATTTCTTCTAGCCAGGGAAGAGATACCTTATTCTACAGCTGTTTTTGTTGAATTTTTTGTAGAGGGCATGGATAAGATTTCACCCGTTGTCATACATGCTGCCATTGTTGTTGAGCGTGACTCACAAAAGGGTATCATTATCGGGCACAGAGGAAAGATGCTGGCCCGAATTCGCGCCCAGGCAACAGCTGATATAGAACAGCTTCTCGGTTGTCAGGCCCGCTTGCACTTGTGGGTCAAGGTGCGCAAGAACTGGACGAACAATCCACAGATATTGCGCGAGATAGGACTGTGATCTTCTTGCAAATCTGTGGGTGAAAAGGTTTTTTTTGCAGCGAGCACTCAGCAAGGGTCAAGAAAAAAATGAGCATATGTTGAAAAGTCAGGATGTCGCCACGGCTTTCATGTACTTCGAATCTACCAGGAGCATTTTTTCCTGACCTCTTTTGCTTCTCTTTTCGCCCCGCCTATGGGCGGGTGAAGGGTGCCCTTGCCGGGCGGTCGTCTCCGGCGGGAATGCTGCAGAGGACGTAACGCGAAAATAGAGGTGCATTCAGTCCGGCCAGCGATTACTTTCATGGTCTCGACAGATCCTCTGAAGGAGGACGACTGAATGCAAAGAAAAGACATTGCTCCACTGCTGTCCCAATTTCTACCCTGTATTTCTCATGAACATTTTGTCTCATTTGAGAAGAGATACATAAAAGCGCATGTCTGTGACTTGTATATTGAGCAGATAGAGCAATGACGGGAAGAGTGCCCCCTCTGTTAGGGTAGTTGTCACCACCTTGATATGGTATTCTAAATGAAAAGACAAGGGGGACAGAGAGGAACTATGCACTACCCACAAGAACGAA
>PDTE01000011.1 GCA_002747135.1 Desulfobulbus propionicus
TGTTCGTAAATGGATACGTGTTGCATGAGGAGCCGTGTACGGACCCGTACGCACGGTTCTGTGGGCAGACGGGAGCCTTCGGCTCCCTCTGACCCGATATAGCCTCGCCAACCAGCACTATGCGTGAATTATAAGGGAAACGAAAGCTAAGGGAAATTTACAGAAAAAAAGTTGCTTTATCGATTTTGCAATGGTGGAGGCGGCGGGAGTCGAACCCGCGTCCGGAAATTCTCCCCTTATGTCTCTACATGCTTAGTTTCGGGATAGTATCTTGCTCCCGGGGCTCACCCGAAACAGGGATAGCCGGGAGCCAGCCAGAAAAGATCTTACTGTTTAAGTCTCAGGCGTACTCAAACAGCCAGCCCGCAAGTCGACGCTCCGGTTCCAGCTATGCAGGCAGAAGCTGGTGGAACGGCACTGCAGTCTACGCTGCGAGTGCGTAATTATAATCGTCTGCGATTATATTTAAAGGCCATCAAGGTTACGAGCTGATGACAACTCGGCATGCAACAATAAGCTTCAATATCCCCGTCGAATCCGTTTCGCCCCCATAATGTGTTCGTGTTTTTGCTGACAGGATATTATTATTCCCGGTTTCTCATTTCCCGGTCAATATCCCGTCTGGTCTGTTTCTCTTTCAATGCAGCCCGCTTATCGTAAAGCTTTTTCCCGCGGGCCAGGGCCAACTCAACCTTGGCTTTTCCATTAGCAATAAAATAAATACTAAGCGGGATAAGTGCAATACCTTTTTCATGCGTTTTGCCGATAAGTTTGCGCAGCTCCTGCCTGTGCAGAAGCAGTTTTCTTACTCGCAGCGGCTCCTGGGCCATATTAGTGGCAAAGGAATAAGGAGAGATGTGTACATTATAGAGAAATAACTCTCCATCTTTTATCTGGGCATAGCCATCTTTCAGGTTAGCTCTGCCTGCCCTCAGAGACTTCACTTCCGGTCCCCGCAAGACCATGCCAGCTTCAAAGGTCTGGTCTATATGAAAGTCATGAAAGGCTTTTTTATTTTTGCAGACTATTTTTTTTCCCATACTGTTCCGTGTAAGATCTTTGACACCCCTTATCCTGGAAGAATTGCGGGATATGTGCTCAGGTTACCTTATATCAGACTTCCCTGGTAACCCGTAATGCTTCTTCCACTGTTGTCAACCCTTTCTGCACCTTGATCCAGGCATCTTCCCGCAAGGTCGACATGCCTTCACGTATGGCGACCTGCCCGAGTTCGCTCACAGAAGCCCTTGATGCGACCAGCTTTTTTAATTGGTCGGACATAGGGAATATTTCAAAAATCCCCATTCTGCCTGAGTACCCTGTACCCCGGCAACGCCTGCATCCTTTACCGCTATGCAGGGTTACCTGTTCGACTCCAGCTGTAACCGGAAAACCCATCTGGCTCAACTCGGAAACCGACGCCTGATAAGGCTCGGAACAGTTGGGGCAGATACGCCGCACCAGACGCTGTGCAAGAGCTCCAAGCATGGTTGAGCTTATGAGAAAAGGTTCAAGGCCCAGGTCTTCAAGACGAATAATGGTGGAGACAGCATCGTTGGTGTGCAGGGTAGAGAAGACAAGATGACCGGTGAGGGCTGCCTGTACAGCATGCCTGGCGGTTTCCAGATCGCGGATTTCTCCAATCATGATTATGTCTGGATCCTGGCGCAGGATATTGCGAAGAATTGTGGAGAAATCCACGTCAATCTGGGCCTGTACCCCGATTTGGTTAAACTCCTCATGCACCATTTCCACCGGATCTTCCACCGTGATAATATTTTTTTCAGGGGTGGCAATCTGTTTGAGGGTGGAGTAGAGCGTTGTTGATTTCCCGCTGCCCGTGGGACCAGTGACCAGGACTATACCATGGGGAGAGGCCATAAAGCTGTTATACACAACCCGGTCTCTTTTGGAAAAGCCAAGCTGATCAAGATTCTGGAACATCACATCCGGGTCGAGGATACGAAGAACAGTCTTTTCACCAAAGGAGACCGGAACCGTAGAGACCCTGACTTCAACCTCACCTTCGGCCTCGTACCTGCCGATTTTAATACGTCCATCTTGAGGCCGTCTTTTTTCAGCAATGTCCATCCTGGATAATGATTTTATCCTGGATGTTATGGCAGAGTGAACGGCCTTGGGCAGCTTATAGATCGTATGCAGGATGCCGTCAATGCGAAAACGGATCATACAGGCGTCACGTTTGGGCTCTATGTGAATGTCACTCGCCTTCTGATCAAGGGCATAGTTGAACAGGTGATTCACTGCGGCCTTTATATGCTGGTCTGATGAAGCCAGCTCCTTGTTAGAAGAAAGCCGTACATATTGCTCCAGATTACCAATATCAACAGAGGTGTCGGCGCTGCCTCCACTGAAATGGTTTTCTGCTGCTGTTATTGAGCGCTGGAAACCGAAAAAATCACCCAGAATTTTTCTTATATCTGTTCTTGTGGAAAGATAAGGCCGTATTTTTACCTGGTTTGCCCGCTCAATATCGGCCAGTACTGTTTTTTTATCCGGATGATAGGTGACTACCTCAAGCACGCCGTTGCGCAGCCCGAAAGGAAGGATCAGATGGCGTGCGGCAAAGCTGCTGGGGATGGTCTTGGTGACGATGTCCATGTCCAGCTTCAGTGGGTCCAGCTTTTTAAATGGAATATTTAATTGTTTGCTGACCGCCCGCATGATGAGGTCTTCTGAGAGCACTTCTTTTTTATTTGCAGGTATCTCCAGGTTGAATGATGCAATTATGGCCACCAGATCGGGGTATTCCTTATCTTGTTTATCCGGATCATCTTTGTGGCGCCCGCTGAGTCGGCGGATAATCTTCTGACGCTGCTTCCCCTTTTCCAGGGTAATAAATTGTCGTTGTCTGGTGGTTATGAGTCGTTGTTCTTCCAGGATATCAAGAAGTTGCTCGCTGTTTAATAAAGACATGCGCTTAGAACGGAGAAATTTTTCTTTTTAGCAAATATACGCCTATGAGTGACTTGCTCCTCAATTCCTGTCATAAAAAACAAGAAATTATTTGAGGTGTAAGGCCTCGGTCTCTTGGGTTGCGGGTTTTCCGCGTTAGAAAAAAGTACATGAAAAGCGGTTGAACCTCAAGGTATATAGTAGGTATGTAACTGCTCACAGGGCATGCAACCTCTTTATTGTACTTGCTTTACGTCTGTAACTGCTTTCAGGCTGCCCGGATTCAGGTCAACGCGATTGGCAGCTCTAGCCTTGCTATGCGGCAGGTCATGATCGCCCGAAGATGGGTGGCCTGAGAGTAGTTACGTAGTTATATTCTATCCTCAAAATATGGCTTCAATACTTCCGGGATGGCTACTGTTCCATCTTCTTGCTGATAGTTTTCAAGGATCGCCAGCAGGGTTCTGCCAACAGCGAGGCCGGAGCCGTTTAAGGTGTGAACAAGTCTGCTTTTTTTCTCGCCAGCAGGGCGGTATCTGATGCCGGCTCTGCGGGCCTGAAAGTCAAGAAAGTTTGAACAGGAGGATATCTCCCGGTAGTTTTCTTGCCCCGGCAACCATACCTCAATGTCATAGGTCTTGGCTGCGGAAAAACCCAGATCTCCTGTACAGAGGGTGACCACTCTGTAAGGTAACTTCAAGAGTTGCAGCACCTCTTCAGCATCTGCAAGCAGGGTTTCCAGTTCAGTTTCCGACTGTTCCGGGACAACAAATTTTACAAGTTCAACCTTTTCAAACTGATGCTGGCGGATAAGACCGCGGGTATCTTTACCATAGGACCCTGCTTCTGAACGAAAACAGGGAGTGTAGGCTGTATATTTGAGCGGCAGCTGGTCCTGATCCAGGGTTTCATTTGCGTGGATATTCGTTACCGGCACCTCAGCTGTCGGGATGAGCCAGAGATCCCACTCTTCAATCTTAAAGAGGTCTTCCTTGAATTTGGGCAGTTGACCAGTACCGGTCATGGCGGAACTGTTGACCATAAAGGGTGGCAGTACTTCGGTATAGCCGTGTTTCTGGGTGTGGAGATCAAGGAAAAAATTCACCAGCGCCCGGGAGAGTTTGGCGCCAAACCCCTTAAGCAGGCAAAACCTTGCTCCTGCCAGTTTGGCTGAAGTTTCAAAATCAAGGATGCCTAGCTGTTCGCCGATTTCCCAGTGTGGTTTGGGCTCAAAACTGTACGTTCTCGGCGTTCCCCACTTTTTTATCTCAATGTTGTCGTTGTCATCCTTTCCATGAGGGAGTGAATCGTCGCACAGGTTGGGTATGGAAAGCACAATCTCATGCAGCTGCTTTTGAATTGTGCGTAACCTGTTGTCAAGCTCCTTGATTCGGTCACCGACTTTACGCATCTCGGCAACCAGGGGCTCAGCCTTTTCATGTTCACCTGCCTGCTTGAGCGGCCCGATTTCCTTTGATACGGTATTACGCCTGTTTTTCAACTGCTCCACTTCGCCCAGGATGGAAAGGCGTTGACCATCAATATCATTAAACCGCACAAAAAGTGCAGGATCCAGACCTCGGAGCAGGCTTTTTTCACGGACAAGTTCAAGGTTTTCTCTGATAAAGCGAAGTTCAAGCATATTTTTTTATTGGGTCGAGATTAATGGACAGGCAGCAGAAAACAGATACGTCGCGTTGCAACCAATCACGGGGCCTGTGTTGTAAGTGTTATTCTCTGCTACTGACGTGTAACTGGTCGTGGGTGCAACAGCATTGTACAAGCACTATTTCCCGCTATACAAGAGTATGCGGGAAATGGTGATCGGGCAAAGATGAAGTGCCCGTGATCAGTTACGCCGTGTTTTCTTGCCTAAACGTTCAACCGGGACACCTGCTCGGTTGGCATGTAATAATCTGATTTCACTCGCTTTAACTGTGTGGCTGGCACGGTTTTTTAACGATGCACACAGGTGCAATGTCGAGCAGGCAAGCGAAGTGAGACGTAGGTATACAAGAGTATACGGAAAAATGTAATAGTGCAAAGATGAAGTGCCTGCGATCAGTTATTTGCCAAGCAGTTTCCGCTGTGCCTGTGTGTATCTCTCTCCGGTTTTCTCCAGTATTTCAGCGGGTAACTCAGGTGGCGGCGGCTGTTTATCCCAATCAAGGCTGGAGAGGTAATCGCGCAGGTACTGCTTGTCAAAGCTGGGCTGTCCCCTGCCGGGAGTATATTCTTCCATGGGCCAGAAACGGGATGAATCCGGGGTGAGCACCTCATCGATGAGAACAAGCTTTTCCCCATCAAGACCAAACTCAAACTTGGTGTCAGCGATGATAATCCCTCTGGTTCTGGCATATTCAGCGGCTTTTTGATAAAGGGCCACAGATATTTCTGCCATCTTGTCAGCCAGATCAATACCAACGATCTCCCGCATCTTATCCATGGAAATATTTTCATCATGCTCCCCCTGTTCGGCCTTGGTTGAAGGCGTAAACAAAGGAGCGGAAAACATGTCCGCTTCCCTCATGTCCTCGGGCAGGACAAAACCACAGACCGTTGTGTCCTTCTGATAGGCTTTCCAGAACGACCCGGAAATATAACCACGTACAATGCACTCAACGGGCAGGACATTGGTGCGTTTCACCAGCATGGAACGCCCTTCAAGCTGATCACGGTATTGACGGCATACTTCAGGAAAGGCATCGACATCTGCGGAAATGAGATGGTTTGGCACAATATCTCCAAGTTGTTTAAACCAGAACAGGGATATCCGGGTAAGCACCCTGCCCTTGTCCGGAACGGGGGCAGCCATGACTACATCGTAGGCAGAGATCCTGTCTGTGGCCACCATAAGCAGTGTATTCGGATGCCCTGGCACCTCGTACATATCCCGAACCTTACCCCGGTTAAGCAGGTTTAACTCGGGGCAATCCGTTGCTGTTATTCCTTTATTCATTACTTACTCCTTCTTTTTTAAGCTGATATTGCGGCAGGGGACATGCAGGATTAGTGTATTCAACCAGCTTGGCCGTTAAAGAACCAACCACTATCCTGGAATCAATGATTATGGGAATGCGGCAGACATCATCTGTCAACCAGATACTTGTATTGCCGTTTTTGTTATACAGCCCCTTAAAATTCATGGCCGGTTTCACCTTCATGGTGGTTACGTCGCCAAAAAGCGTGTTTTTCAGGTGCTCTCTGCGCAGCATGGAAACAATCACCTCATGCCGTTTTTTATCGACAAAGGCTGGAACAACTATACCGACTCCGAAGGTGGAATACCTGAGTGCTCTGGTAATAAAAAAAGCGGAAAACTCGTTATAAGCGGTTCCAGCAATGGTGAAGTACTGAACAGGCGTTTCATTTTTTTTGTACCTCACCGTATGCTGGTGCTGATCATAGATAAAATGCCTTTTGGTAGGTCTTCTCCTGCTCTCACGTTGCAACACATCATATTGTACCGGGAGCTTCAACTCTCCCTGCACCCTCGTGGTAAAAATATCATTAATCGGAAATATCAGCCCAAACAGCCCGCAAGCGACAACTCTGGCGTCAATGACAAACTCACCGTTTGCCTCTTGATAGATATTCAGGGAGAGGTCGCCTATTTTTATTCCTCCTTTCCAGGAGATCGAGTAATGCAACGATTCCTGCCCGGAAAAAATGATATCCAGACAGTCTGCCCTGATCTTGTCAGGTGTCGTTTCAATTACCTGTGTCCCTTGCTTGTTTTCTGCAGCAAGCGGCGTCGTCACAACGAGAAAAACAAGTATAGCGAAGAAGAAACATACATGCCTCAGAACGCAGCCCGTAAGGACACAAGGCAGCGCAGGAAACATATGCTTGCACCTGATCAGTTTCAGTACAGGCATAGCACGTACAGTATGCCGGTGGTGCCGGTAATACCCTCAATGATGTGTTGAGGTCTGGCCATTTTATTCTTTTGTTCCAATATAAATAGAGACAATACCAAACGTCAGCGGTTTTCTTGTGACGTTTGAAAATCCAGCTTCACGCATTAAGTTTACCAGTTCTTCAGGCTTGTAAAAGGCCGCAATAGAGGAGGCAAGATATTCATATGCTTCTTTATCACCCGACACTTTTCCTGCTACCCAGGGGAGCACCTTATTTAAATATAATGAATAAATCGGTTTTATAAACGGATTAGTTGGTCTGGAAAATTCAAGGATAAGCAGCTTTCCGCAGGGTTTTACTACCCGATACATCTCTTTTAGTCCTTTCAGGGTTTGAGACAGATTTCGAACACCAAAAGCGACAGTGCACCCCCAAAAGACATTGTCCGGAGCCGGGATTTGCTCGCCATCACCGCAGACGGGGAAAATCCGCTCTTTTCTTTTGTCATTTGGAAGAGCATTCTTCCCTGCACTCAGCATGTCCTGACAAAAATCAACGGCAAGTACCTGTCGTTTCGGTGCCTGCCTTGTTAATTCCAGAGAAAGGGGCAGGGTGCCCGCACAAAGATCCAGTACCGCTCCGTCCGGAACATGCGCCAGCATCCTGGTGGTTTTCCATCGCCAGTATCGGTCAATTTGCAGAGAGAGAAGCGAATTCAGGAAGTCATACTTTCCACTGATTGAAGAAAATTTTTCCTGAACAAATTTTTTTTTCTGCTCAGGTGTTACCATTGACGACATGTTTTTCACCAAAAAAATCAGGGGCCATGCTTTTTTGAAGCATGGCTTTCCTGTCTGTTAAATATTTATAAAAAGAGTAAGTTCAATATGATAAAGAGATAAGCAACGCTCAGGTTCAGGTCATGTTTTTGCTTATTACCCTTATGTTTTCGTTTTAGGGTATGCCCTCGTGTCCTGTCAACGATGAAATGTCAGGATAGTGCGCCGGATTTTTCTTGTTCTTATGCAGCCTTGTCCTGCGCTGCATAGTAGTGCTCTGTGACCTAGGGCAAGGCTGTATAAGGGCTGAAAAAGACAAGCAGGATACGACAGAGCAGCGTTGACAGGACATAAGCCTGATCGGTTTGGTTGTCACCATGTAACTGCTTTCAGATCACCCATCTTCGGGCGAACGTAACCAATCACGTCACCGCCTTGTAACTGCACTATTTTTGAACGCTCACGGATTCAGGATATTGATACCGTGTGACATAATAATCACCAGTGAAACAGAATGCTGAAATTTGTTCTCAGGTCTCAGATAATGTGATTCGTCAATCTCTTCAAAAGAAGATCTTCAATATTGCGTCTTGAATCAAGTACTGACAACACCAGTACTTTTGATTCTGAGATCCGATAAAGTATACGCCAGGGATCAATCACCATTTCCCTGTAAATATTAATACCATGATCATTTAGCTCTGGGACAACGCGACACCTTTCTGGGGAAGTTGTGAGTCCTGATACCTGTTTTGTAATGTTGCCCAGTATTTTTAATGCGGAACTTGGACTGTCTTCGGCAATATACTCAATGATTTTCAAGAGATCAGTTTCAGCCGTTTCAGCCCAAACGACCTCATCCTCCTTTGGCATTTTCTCTCACTCTTTTTTCAAGATCAGCAAAAACATCTTCCTGGGACTTAACCTTACCCTGCTTGACATCGTCTTCGCCTTGTGAAATAAGCTTCAGTATTCCTAAGGCATTACGCATATTTTCATAGCTTACAGGGTCTTGAAGGACAGCTTTAGGCTCTCCATTCTGAGTGATAATCATTGGCCGCTGAGTCTCATTGATCTGCTTGAGGACATCAGCGGCTTGGTTTTTTAAATATGTAACGGGTTTAATATCTTCTGTAATATTCACAAAACCACCTCCTGTCTTTTTATCGTACTATATTCAGTCTCACCATGAAAGGAAATGGAAATAAAGTTGTAACTGCTCTCAGCTCACCCATCTTCCGGCGATCGCGACCCGCCGCATAGAGGGGCTATAGCTGCCAATCGCGCTTGCCCGAATCTGGATAACCTGAAAGCAGTTACAGGCGTAAAGCAAGTGAAAGTGCAATGAAATGGCTGAAAAAGATGTTCAACAGACAAGGAAGGAAATGGGGGATACTCGTCTCTCTTGGATTGCTGTGCGCGGTCATTTTTTTTCTGCCGACGATCCTTACCTTTTCCTCTGTTTCTGAGTTGGTTCTGGGAAAAATCAGCCAGGGCAGCTGGTCTGACATTTCTGTAGGATCCTGTCATGCTGGCTGGCTGCAGCCGCTTGCATGTCAGCAGGTTCGTGTCCGGTTGCCTCATCAGGGCATGACCGTTTCCATTGACCGCCTTTATTCAGACCGAAGTGTTGCCGCACTTATTCTTGCTCCACGGAATCTGGGTACGCTCACCATTGACCATCCTGTCTTTTCTCTGGAGAAGAAGGCCGTTTCTGCTGAACACAATGTCCGGGAGAAAGACAAATATCCTGCCAGCGAAGAGCAGAAAAGAACTGCTGCAATCAAAGAAAAAAAAGAACTGGCAAACTCGTCATCCAGGCCTGTATGGGAAGGTATCAGAGTCAACCTGTCTATGAAAAATGGTGAAATATTGATACCGGATCTCGCCCCTGGAAAGCAAAAGGCTGCAGGACGTATTGCGCTGAAAGCGGTGCTTGAAAATGGTTGTATCAACTACGATCTTGAATGTAATACAAGCGGTGAAACCAAGGGCACTGTTCAGGCCTCAGGTTTTTTTAATCTGCCGGTTCGAAAGCAGGCCATCATGGAAACACTGGTATCGCGGACAAAGCTTACGGTAGACAAGCTGGATCTGGCAGCTTTTTCTCAGGCAACCTCAACGTTATTACCTGAAATTCTCGCTCTACCTTCATACGAAGGGCAGGTTCAGGGAGAATGGCTTATCACAACTGCCGGGGTGACAGACGTTGCGGTAAAAGGAAAAACAGATATAAACAGCCTGTCACTGCGTGGAGGCTTTCTGGGAGAGGATCAGCCTGGTTTTCATCATATTCAGCTGGCAGTAAATGGGAGGAAAAATGAGAAAGAAGGGGTGCAGATTGACCATTTTTCCATTGATTCAGAAATATTATCGCTTGAGGGAAGGGCGCAGATACAGGGCCGGGATAATCAGGCCGAGGCAGAAGGGCGCATTGATCTGGCTCAGCTGTATGCGTCTTTTCCCCACGCCCTGCATTTAAAGGCTGGAACCACTTTCAGCAGCGGCGAAGTCTCGTTCAGCACTGAACTGAGTCAGGCTGAGACGGTAAACACTGTAAAGGTGCAATGCAGGGTTGACGCTGTAAACGGAACCTTGAATGATCAGCCTTTTCTCTGGGATAAGCCCCTTGTTGCCGACGCCACTGTATCAGAACAGGATGGAAAACTGACTTTTTCAGCGTTTGAGCTCTCTTCATCCTTTGCAACGCTTACGGGTAAGGGGAAACTGGATAATTTTTCGCTCCATGGAACCGCCAGTCTGGACAAAACCACTGAGGCGTTTCAGAGTTTTATCAGCCTGGACAAACAACCGTTGGGAACACTGTCTTTTGGTATCTCCTCAACCATTGAAAGCGATGGCCTCTATCATATCAAGGGACAAGTGACCAGTACAGATTTTTCCCTGCGATCAGGAGACAGGGAACTCGTTCCAGCAAATCCGATGGAGGCGGAGGTTACTTTTGTTGCCCCTGACCTGAAAAGTTACTGGAAAACCCCTTTTGTACTACATGGCTCATTGGCCGGATGGCCAGGCAGGATTACTTTTAACTGTGATAAGGTAAAGATGCACGATGGGGGCAGCGGAACCTGTGCCCTTGACGCCGCATTACACCTCGGTCCCATAGCTGAATTACTTGCAGGGCTGGGTGTCCTTACCGGTATGGAAATGGACGGCACTGCTGTGCTGCAGAGTATGGGCCAGATAGACGATGGCCTGATTCACCTTGATCGTTTTGAGGTCGATGTTCCGGCTCTAACCCTTGAGTATGAACAGCTCGCCTTCCAGGACAGCATTTCTCTGGTTTTGGCAGGAGAAAAAGCAGGGCAGCAGAAAGCGGTGGTTGTGAGCCCCTTGCAGATTGTCCGCAACTGGCAGGAATACAGAATGCCTACTCATGGATCAGGTCTGATCGATCTTGTTCACCGCAGCCTTGATATTCAAAGTTTTTCGATTCATTCAAAGCTGTTACATGCAAAGCAGACAGCTGTAAATATCTCCGACTGGGCTGATCCCCTGTCAGGGTTGTATGGAACAATACTGGTTCATACAGACTTGCAGCGCCTGACTGATTTTTGCAAAAAGTCTGGATTCCTATCAGATAATATCATTACTTCTGGTCAGGGAGAACTGACAGGGGAATTAAGAGGAAAAAACGGAAGGCTTGACGCATCGTTTGATGTCGCCGGGAAAATGGTTTCTCTTAAAAAAGACGACTTGTTTATTCTCGACAAACAGTCGCTTGGCCTGAAAGTGCGTCTTACCCATGATACGAATACAGGAATACTGCAGGTATCTGCCCTGGAATTAAACTCTCCGCTTCTGTATGGGCAGGCACGCGTTTCCCTTCAAAACAGTCCTGCAGGGAAAAATGTGGGGGCAAAAGGCAAAATCATTCCTGATTTGACAGCCCTTACTCCGCTTATTCAGCAGATATCTGCACAGCCAGTAACACTGCAGGGAGAGCATGCACACAGGTTTTCTCTGCTTTTCCCGTTGCGGGAGCATGCCGCAAAAAAAAATATATCACTTGATCTTCACTATGAAGGACAGATTGATCAGGCGAGGTATAAAAACATTGAACTGGACAAGCTCACAACCATACTCACCCTGGATAAGGGCAAAGGCAGAGTGGCTCTTGATGGTGAGGTGTATGGCGGCCAGCTGACTGTGGTGCCTGAAATCGATATGACAACAGGTCCATTGCGTTGTTCTTTGACTCAGGCTACCCAGGTGCTGACTGATGTGAAGTTGAGTAAGCCTCTCACTGGTTTTTTGGCTCATATACACCCCTTGTTTGGCGTTATTGGGCACCCTGAGGGGACGATTGACATGCTCACAAAAGAGTTCTCCTACAACGGCAGTTCGCCAAAAGATACCACCTTTACTGTGGTCTTTGATTTGCGAGAGATGTACCTTAGAAATGACGGCCTGTTGCAGGAGATACTTCCACTTGTACAACATGAAGAAAAACCGTTACAACTGAAAGAATCGGAACTGACTTGCGAAGGTAAGGACGGTAGGATTACCTGCTCACCTGTGCACCTGTCAGTTGCTGCATCTGAAATGGTCCTGACTGGTTCTCTGGGGTTTGACGGCTCTCTGGACTACACCTTACGCGTGCCGGTGAACAGAAACCTTATTGGCCAGGAAGTCGCTCACACACTGGGAGACGCCACCATTGATATCCCGATTACCGGCACTGTTGAAACCCCTTTTTTCAGCAGAAAAAAACTGAGAAACAGGGTGAGTACTATATTGAAGCAGGCGGGAGAGCACGCACTGGACAAGAAGACGCAGGAATACCTGCCGGGGTTGCTTGAGAAATTGCTGGGAGAATAGTATGCCTGAACTGGTCCGATTGGTGAGCATTGGTGCTGGCGGATGTTGCGGAGCACTTCTGCGTTATCTGCTTAGCGGCTGGATACAGGGAAAGTCGCCTTCACCTTTTTTCCCTCTGGGAACCATGGGGGTGAATATGATAGGATGTTTTCTCATCGGCCTTATGACCATGCTGGTGGAGACAAGGGCAATGTTTTCAACAGAGATGCGCAGTTTTATTTTTATTGGCCTGTTAGGGGCATTCACTACCTTTTCAACCTTTGGCAGTGAGACCTTCTATCTCTTGCGTGACGGCAGGTTCGGTTTTGCTGTACTAAACAGTGTAAGCCAGGTGATAGTTGGCCTGCTCATGGTCTGGCTGGGACGTATTATTGCCGTAATAATCTGGAGGTAGTAATGAGATTGCCTGCTAAGGGAGTGTTGCTTAGAATTATCATTGGTGAAGCTCTCCGTTATGATGGTGTTCCCCTTTATGAATGGATAGTTGTTCAAGCGAGAAAATCAGGTGTAGCCGGTGCCACCGTCTACCGAGGTATGATGGGTTATGGGGCCAACTCACGAATCAAGACCTCTTCTATTTTCAGGTTATCTGAAGATTTGCCAGTAATTGTTGAATTGGTGGATTCTCGTGAAGTGCTGGAATCTTTTTTCGCTGAGATTGAGCGAGTCATCTCTGAGGGGGTGGTCACCATGGAGGAACTTGATATCCAGATGTACCGGCATAATAAAGAAAAGATGTAACGTAACCGATCACGGGGGCTGTACTTCTGTGTTACTCTCTTTTTCTGACGTGTAACTGCTCCCGGCTCACCCATCTTCGGGCGATCACGACGGGCAGCATAGAGGGGCTATAGCTGCCAATCGCGCTTACCCGAATCTGGGCGTCCTGCAGGTGGTTATATATAATTGTTTTCAGACGTTTTGGTGATCGAAACGTTTTACTGTATAGTTGAGGAGGAATACCGTGAATAAAGTGTTGATTATTGGGGCCGTCGCGGCCGGCCCAAAGGCAGCATGCCGCTTGAAACGACTGTGTCCTGACTGGGACGTGACGATGGTTGATCAGGACAGCCTGATTTCTTATGGAGGCTGCGGCATTCCTTATTATGTAAGCGGAGATGTAAGTGATGAGAGTGAGCTTCGGGCCACCAGTTTTCATGTGGTGCGTGACAAGTATTTTTTTGAGCATGCAAAAGGTGTGGATGTGCAGACGAGAACCAGGGCACTTGCCATTAACCGCAAGGACAAGACAGTAACTGTTGAGCGGCTTGACGGAGGGGAGAAAGAAGAACTGCCTTACGACAAACTGATCCTGGCCACCGGTGCGCAACCTTTCAGAATACCCATTCCCGGTATTGAACTGGATGGTGTGTTTACCATTTCTGATCTGCACAAGGCTATCGAGATCAAAAAGCGTATTGCCCAGGGTAAGGTCGGCAAGGCGGTCGTCATCGGTGGGGGCGCAATTGGCATTGAGATGGCGGAGGCCTTAAAGGATTTATGGGGTGTGGAAACGACTCTGATTGAGCTGGCCTCTCAGTTACTTCCAAAAACTCTTGACTGGCACCTTGCCGGCATGTTGAAAAAACACTTGCAGGATAATGAGGTGGAGGTACTCACCGGGGAGGCTGTCGTCGAGATTGTCGGCAACGAGGCTGGACAGGTTGTTGGGGTGAAAACAGAAAGCCGTACATTGGAGGCAGACCTGGTTGTTGCAGCCGTTGGGGTGCGGCCGCGCAGCGAGCTTGCCCGCGAAGCAGGTCTTGATGTCGCCCCCTGGGGCGGTATCAGGGTTAATTCGCGTTTGCAAACCACTGACCCGGATATTTATGCCGCAGGTGACTGTATCGCCAGTATCAGTGCTGTCACCGGACAGGAGACGTTTGCGCCACTGGGTTCTCTTGCCAATCGCCAGGGTAGAGCACTCGCCGATAATCTCGCGGGTATTCCCACCATGTTCCCGCCTGTTTGTTCCTCTTTTATCATGAAGGCCTTTGAGCGCTGTGTTGCTGCCACAGGTATCAGTTATGAAGCGGCATGTGCAGAAGGTTTTGCCGCCGAATCTGTCCTGACCTCTCCCTCTGACCGGGCCCACTTTTTCCCGAATCAGGCGGTCGTTGTCTTGCAGCTTGTCTTTGATCGAAGGACAAGGCGCGTGCTTGGCGTGCAGGGGTTCGGGGTGATGAACGATTCACTGTCTGCCCGGATTGATACTGCCGCAGCTCTAATCGCCAAAGGAGCGACCATTGAAGACTTTTGCAACGTGGAAATGGCCTATGCCCCCCCATTTTCTACCGCTATAGATTCGATAAATGCAGCAGCCTATGTCGCGGAAAACCTGTGTGACGGTCGCTTGCGTCAGGTCGAGCTGAAGAGCTTTTTAACGTGGGTGAAAAACATGGAGAGTGAACCAGACTGGGTGGCTCTTGACCTGCGGCACCCGAAAGAGGTGGAACCCTATGTTGCCAGATACGGCAGGGAAAAATGGGTTGCCATGGAATACGGGCAGGTGCGTGATCGCTATCAGGAATTAGCGGAGGATAAGACCTATATCCTTATCTGCAATGCCGGCCCCAGATCATATGAGGTACAGGTTTTTCTCGACCATACAGGCAAGGCCAATTCTCTGGTTCTCGGAGGAGGATTGAATGTTATCAATCGGTTAGAGATTGACTTGCTGGCCGAGTAACCTGGATTTCTCATCAACTCAGGTGGTACCGGATTCAACGTTTTGGCAGTAGTTCATAGTGAACTGTATTGACGGCCACAATACTGCCGAAGATGGTGCCGCCTCTGCTGCCTGTTTCTGAAAAAAAATTGAGGAAGAATGGCCATGTTTGACATGCTGCTGGAGAGTGTTTTCTGGCTTAATCTTTTTAGTGTGACCCTCATTCAGGTTGCTTTGGGGGCAGACAACCTTATTATTATTACCATCCTGGCAAACAAGCTGTCTGTCGGCCAGCGCAAGAGGGCAGTCGCCATTGGCCTGCTGCTGGCCATGGTATTCAGGATTTTTCTTCTTTTCATGGTCAACTCCATCCTCATGTATGCGACCGGGGTCTTTTACCACCTTGATTATGCTTTTGGAGACTATTTTGCTGTCAGCGGTGAAATAAGCGGAAAGAGTCTTGTTCTGTTCATTGGCGGCCTGTTTCTTATCTGGAAAGGAATCAAGGAACTTCGGCACAAGGCGAAGGGAATGGAAGAGGAAGTTTCCTCAGGAGCCAGTTTTGTTCAGGTTGTCTCCATTATAGTTGGCATGAACCTGCTCTTTTCGGTCGACTCCATTCTCACCGTTGTTGGCATGACCGATATTTTTTTGGTAATGGCCGGTTCGGTCATTATTTCTGTGGCCATTATGTTGTTTTTTGCCGGAAGAATTTCCGACTATATGACCAAAAATCCTGATTTTGAGATTCTTGGCCTGTTTGTCCTTCTCCTCATAGGGTTTGTTCTTCTTCTTGAAGGAGGTCATGTGGCACATCTTCTGGTGAATGGCAATGATTTTCCTTACATCCCTCAATGGATAGTAATATTTATTCTTATGTTGATGTTTACGGTCGATCTGTATCAGAATTGGGTGGAACGAAAACGGGAGAAGCAGCCTGTTCATCTCAGACGTCGCAAAGCAGGGGCATCGTAACGGACAATAGCTGCTTTCAACTCGCTCGAAGGTAGTCAGTCTGGCTCAGGCCAGATGCTGTCGGGCAGAAAGGGTTTTTTACGCTGGAACATCACGATGATCCCACGTATAATGTGTAAATAGTGCAGACAGCTTAAGCTGCAGCTGCTCACAGGCACCTCATTTTTGCACGAGGTTGCATAACGACAAGAACACTGATTACACCTCAGAAGCAGAGAATAACAGGAACACTTCATTGTAACCAATCACGGGGTCTGTACGTTAAACGTTATTCTCTGTTTCTGGCGTGTAACTGGTCCCGGGTGCAACAGAATTGGGCAAGCACTCTTTCTCGCAGGTAAGCAAGCGAAGCGAGACTTTCGTGTACAAGAGTATGCGGGAAAGAGTGATCGGGCAACGATGAAGTGCCTGTGATCAGTTACACTTCATTTATTTGGACGTAACTGCTCACCGCTCACCCCTCTTTGAACGATCACGACCTGCCGCATAGAGGGGCTATAGCTGCCAATCGTGCTTGTCCAAATATGGGCAACCTGAGAGCAGTTACACGTTTGAGGTAGGTAAAACCAGAGAGTTACAC